>NZ_REBQ01000231.1 GCF_007692655.1 Halomonas sp. | reverse complement strand
ACCTCGATATCGGCGAGGTTGCCGTAATCTTCCAGCCACTTTTTGCGGTCACCGGCGCGTTTTTTGGCCAGCAGCATATCCATCATTTCCATGGTGCCGTCACCTTCAGTAAGGGTGAGCTGCACCAGACGCCGGGTTTCCGTCGACATGGTGGTTTCTCGCAGCTGCAGCGGGCTCATCTCCCCTAGCCCTTTAAAGCGCTGCACATTAGGCGTGCCGCGTTTACTGGCCAACTGCTTGAGAATGGCGGCTTTCTCGCTCTCATCCAGGGCGTAGTGCACTTCTTTGCCCAAATCAATACGATAAAGCGGCGGCATCGCCACATAGACATGGCCTGCGTCTACCAAGCTTGGGAAGTGGCGTACAAACAGCGCACACAGCAAGGTGGCAATGTGTAGACCGTCAGAGTCGGCGTCGGCGAGAATACATACCTTGTGGTAACGCAGCTTTTCCAAATCGGCGCTGCCAGGGTCTGCGCCAATGGCCACCGCAATATCGTGAACTTCCTGAGAGCCGTAGATATCATGAGTTTCCACTTCCCAGGTATTCAGGATTTTACCGCGTAGCGGCAGAATAGCCTGAGTTTCGCGGTTACGAGCCTGCTTGGCGCTGCCCCCCGCCGAATCCCCTTCGACTAAAAACAGCTCGCTTTGAGCAGGGTCTTGGCCGGAGCAGTCCGCCAGCTTGCCGGGTAATGCCGGGCCAGAAGTGATCTTTTTACGGGCAACTTTTTTGGCTTTTTTCTGGCGGTTTTGCGCGGCATTGATCACCAGTTCGGCAATCGCTTCAGCTTGTTCTACATGGTGGTTCAACCATAGCGAGAAGGCGTCTTTCACGACCCCAGAAACAAAGCCTGCGATAGTGCGCGATGAGAGCCGCTCTTTGGTTTGCCCGGCAAACTGAGGGTCGAGCATCTTTACCGAAAGCACAAAAGAGGTGCGCTCCCACAGGTCATCGGCGGTGAGCTTGATGCCACGGGGCAACAGGCTGCGGTATTCGCAAAACTCGCGAAGCGCATCCAGCAACCCGGAACGGAAACCGTTCACGTGGGTGCCACCTTGGGGGGTTGGGATCAGGTTAACATAGCTCTCCAACAGGGCTTCGCCGCCTTCGGGTAGCCACTGTATCGCCCAATCCACGCCGTGCTCATCGTCGTTGAAGTGACCCACAAAAGGCTCACGGGGCAGCACCTCGTAACCATCGGTAGCTTCAACGAGATAGTCGCGAAGACCATCGGCAAACTGCCACTCGGTGGAAGTGCCGTCTGGCTCTAGCAAGGTAACTTTTAAGCCAGGGCAGAGTACGGCTTTGGCACGCAGCAGGTGTTTTAGCCGTGTGAGCGCTAGCTTGGGGCTATCGAAGTAACTTTCATCGGGCCAGAAACGCACCAGGGTGCCGCTCACCCGCTTGGGGGCCTTGCCAATTTCATGTAGCTCTTCGACTTTCTCGCCAAACTCGAAGGCCATGGCGTGGCGTGCGCCGTCGCGGGTGACTTCTACATCCAGGCGACGCGAAAGCGCATTAACAACAGAAACGCCTACCCCATGTAGGCCGCCCGAGAAGCGGTAGCTGGTAGAGGAGAACTTTCCGCCAGAGTGCAACTTGGTAAAGATCAGCTCAACGCCCGACAAGCCGTGCTCGGGGTGCAGGTCGATGGGCATACCACGACCATTATCCTGCACTTCAATCCCACCGTCGCTATGTAGCACGACATTGATCTCGGTGGCGTGGCCCGCCAGCGCTTCATCGACGCTGTTATCAATGACTTCCTGAGCAAGGTGGTTAGGGCGAGTGGTGTCGGTATACATACCGGGACGCTTACGTACCGGCTCGAGCCCGGACAGGACTTCGATGGAACTCGCGCCGTACTGAGAGGCATCAAACTGGGTCATGTAACGTCGGTTCCCTGAAAAATCGTACTGGCAGCCATATTGAATGCTGAAACGAGTAATTGGCGGCTTGCAAAGACGCACAGGATAGCGGAAAAGCAAAAAGCTGTATATCTAGCCATGCTTATCAATGGCGAAGCGGAAAGGGCTACCCCGTCGATAAGTCTACAAGGGGGCGCTGTAAACCCATCCCTGGGCGCTACATTTGCCACCTGACCGCCATGGACGGCGGAAATGCCGGAATTGTATGGAACATATTCCGGCCATGGCAAATGACCCCCTCTACGACTTACCCACGGCGCCCTTTCTGAATGTGCCAACAATATACCAGCGACAAATTACCCTGTTCACTCCTGCTCCGCCGCCCAAAATGCTTCAATCAATCCCTTACTGGAAGCATCCATCCGCGATAGATCTCCCTCATGGTCGATAATCTTTTGGGTATCCGTGGCAATCTGTTTGCCTAGCTCAACGCCCCACTGATCGAACGGATTGATATCCCAAATCACCGCCTGAACAAACACTTTGTGCTCGTAAAGTGCAATCAGCGAACCTAGAGTCGCGGGCGTCAGTTGATCGAGCAGCACCGTCGTGGAAGGCTGATTGCCACGATAGCGCTTGTGCTCTGGCCTTGGGCCATCATCGTCCAAGGCGTCGTCACCAAGCATTAACACCCGGGACTGGGCAAAGCAGTTGGCCAGTGCTAACCGGTGCTGAGTTTTCAGATGGCGGCGGGTATCCGGGTCTTCCACTTCATCGTAACGTTTTAGCGGCGCAATAAAATCGCACACCACCGGCTGAGTGCCCTGATGCAGCAACTGATAAAACGCGTGCTGAGCGTTAGGGCCAAGCTGTCCCCAAAGCACTGGGCAGGTGGAGTAATTCACCGGTTGGCCTTGACGAGTCACCGACTTGCCGTTGGACTCCATCTCCAGCTGTTCGAGATAAGCCGCAAAATACTCCAGGCGACCGTCGTAGGGCAATATAGAGTGAGCGCGAATATCCAGAAAATTAACGTTCCATATTCCCGCCAATGCCAGTAGCACGGGCAAGTTATCGTCCATGGGCGCTTCAGCAAAGTGACGGTCCATGGCGTGCGCACCCGCTAAAAACTCACGGAAATTCGCCATCCCGATGACCAGTGCAATCGGCAAACCAATGGTGCCCCACAGCGAGTAGCGTCCGCCCACCCACTCCCAGAAGGTTAGCTGATGCTCATCGGCAATGCCCCACTCGGACATTTTGTCTGGGCTTGCCGACACACCAATAAAGTGTTGCCGCACGACCAATTCAGCACTAATCGGCGTCACACCATGTCGGGTTAGACGGCCCAATAGCCACTCCCGCGCGGTGTTCGCGTTGGAGAGCGTATCAATGGTAGTGAACGACTTTGACGACAGCACAAAAATAGTCGTTTCAGGGTTTAATCGGCTTAGATAATCGGCTAACTGGGAGCCATCCATGGTAGAAGCGAAATGGACCTCAACCGGATGAATATCCTTGGGTCGGTAATCAGACAGCGCATGGGTGACCATTAATGGGCCAAGGTCGGAGCCGCCAACGCCAAGATTGACCACATGACGAATCGGCTTGCCGGTGGCGCCACGCCACTGCCCGGCATGTAAACGGCTTACCAGCCTTTCCATCTGGGCAAGGCTCTCGTGCACGGCAGCAACGATATCTTCACCCTCAACGTCAAGCGTAGCATCGGCAGGTAAACGCAACGCCGTATGCAAGGCGGGGCGGTTTTCGCTGACGTTCACCCGTTTACCGCTTAACAACGCCTCAATAGCGGAAGGCACACCAGCTTCGCTGGCCAGCGTATAGAGGTGTTCCAGGGTATCGTCGTCCCAGCGCTGCTTGGAAAGATCCAATGTTAAGCCCGCTACCTGGCGAGTAAAGCTCTTCCAACGTGAAGGTTCGGTACCAAATAAGGTTTTCAAGTGAACGTGCTGCAGCGTTTCAGCGTGATGCTTTAACGTCTGCCACGCAGGTAACGTATCGGGGGTAGCGCTTGATGCTGAGGCCATGTGACATCTCCAGTGGCGTCGTTCCGTGCAGGGTCTGTTCTGGCTTGCTGTTCTGACTGACTGTTCTGACCTACAAAGGACGCGTAAACTACGCAACCTTATCAATAATTCTGGCTTGATCATGAGTGATGCATCTTACCGTGACGCTATCTTTTCGACACCCCTAGACAAGGTGGCGAGGTTTTCCTTTGACGAGCAGGTGGTCGCGTGCTTCCCCGACATGATTCGCCGTTCGGTGCCCGGCTACGGGCAAATACTCGGGATGTTGAGTTTAATTGCCCAGCGCCACCTGCGCCACGGCGCCCATGTCTATGACCTCGGCTGCTCGCTTGGCGCGTCGGGCCTAGCTTTGTCTGGCGCCCTGTCACCTGATGCCTTTCGCTACACGGGCGTTGATTTGTCGCCTGCCATGGTGGCCCAGGCACGGCAAACCTTTGCAGACGAGTGTGCCGAGTATGCCATGCAGGTAGAAGAGGCTGATATCCGTACCCTGGAGTATGCACCTTCGGGCATGATCATTCTCAACTTTACGCTGCAGTTTCTGCCCACTGCTGACCGCGATGCGCTGTTGGCACGGCTCTATGCAGCACTGGAACCCGGTGGCGTGCTAATTCTCTCGGAGAAAACCGTCGATGCCGACGAGCGCGACAACGCCTGGCGGGTTGAGCGCTACCACGATTTTAAGCGCGCCAACGGCTATAGCGATTTAGAAATCAGTCAAAAACGCACCGCGCTTGAGAACGTGCTCGTGCCCGATACCCTCGAAGCCCTTCACGAACGCCTCAAGCAGGCAGGCTTTCCGCGCTCGATGACCTGGTTTCAGTATCTGAACTTCGCCTCACTGATCGCCTTCAAGCCATGAGTATCTGGGTCATGCTGGGCGCTGCGGCGCTGGTGCTCTATCTCGCCACTGCCTGGTGGCACTCCCGCAAGCCCTTGCCACCAGGCCTTAGCGTCGAGGGCCCGTGGCGCTCACCCATTGCACCTCGGCTGCTGATCAACGAGACCTTTGTCGATGCCGACGGTCAACGCCACTGCCGCCAACAGATCTTCGACGAGATGTTTCGCCTGATCGGCCAGGCCGAAAAGTTGGTGGTACTGGATATTTTCCAGTTCAACGACCCCGCCGACAATCGCCACGACTGTCATCGTCAAATATCGGTGGCGCTGCGCGACGCCTTGCTAACACGCAAGCACCAGCGCCCCGAGATCGAGATAGTGGTGATCACTGACCCTATCAACGACGTCTACGGCGGGCGTGAGCTTAGCCACCATCAACAGCTCGCAGCGGCCGGTATCCACATAGCCACGACCAATCTAACGATTGGCCGTGACCCTAATCCCAGCTGGACCGCGCTGTGGCGTCTGTGTTTTCGCTGGCTGCGCCAGTCACCTCGCGGCGGCTGGCTGCCTAACCCTCTCGGTCCCGGCAAGGTCGGCCTGCGCAGTTACCTGACCCTGCTCAATCTCAACGCCAACCACCGCAAGACCCTGGTGGTCGATGAGGGCGAGTGCTGGACCGCCGTCGTCAGCTCGGCCAACGCCGATGACGGCAGCAGCGCCTATCGCGACATGGCACTGCGCGTTTCCGGGGATATCGCCCTCGACCTGCTCGCCTCTGAGCGCGAGATTGCCGCACGCAGCGGCGTCAACGTCGACTACCCCCAACCAACGATGACTGGCACCGACGCAAGCACACACACGCCACGCCTGCGGCTGCTTAGCGAGGGCGCTATTAAGCGTGCCTTACTGGCGATCATCGATGACACCCGCGCCGCCGAGCGGCTCGATATCGAGGTACTCTACCTCTCCCACCGCGACGTGATCGCGGCGCTGGTCAGAGCCGTGACGCGGGGAGTGGAAGTGCGCGTGCTGCTCGATCCTAACCATCACGCCTTTGGCGTCTCTGGCAGCGGCATTCCCAATCGTCAGGCAGCCAACGACCTGATCGCCGCTGGCATCCAACTGCGCTGGAGCGACACCCACGGCGAGCAGGCTCATAGCAAAGTACTGCTGCGCCACGGCGGCGAGCGCCCCGCCCAACTGCTGCTAGGCTCAGCCAATTACACCCGGCGCAGCCTCAACGATCTCAACTTCGAGGCCAATCTCGAGTGGCTCGCCCCTCACGATGACCCCATCATCGTAGCGGCCCGCGCGGCCTTCGAGCGCCACTGGCACAATACCGACGCCGAGCACTACAGCACCGGCCCCGAGGCTTACCTCGACACCTCCCGTCGCCGCTACTGGCAGTATCGATTGATGGAAGCCAGCGGCTGGTGCACTTTCTAGAGACAGCGAGATAACCATGTCCCATCCCCACCGTGAGCTCTACCGCGCCTTCATCGATCAGGGCCTGGACACCTGGCTGGCACGCCTGCCCGAGCAGTTGGCCCGCGGCCTCGACCGCAACCGCCACGGCGATTTACCCGCCTGGGAAAAAGCCGTGGCTAAACTGCCCGCGCTCCCCAGTGAGCGGAACGTACAGTTGGACAGCGATACCGTCAGCGTCGAGCTCGATCTTAGCGATAGTCAGCAACGCCAATGCTTCAATCTACTGAGAAAGCTTGCTCCCTGGCGTAAAGGCCCTTTTCAGCTAGGCGGTATTCATATCGACACCGAGTGGCGCTCGGACTGGAAATGGCAAAGAGTGGCCCCACACCTTGCCCCGCTGAAGTATCGCAAAGTGCTCGATGTGGGCGGTGGCAGCGGCTATCACGCCTGGCGAATGGCGGGGGCAGGCGCGGCCTTTGTGCTGGTGATCGATCCTTCGCCACGCTTCTACTGCCAGTTTCAGGCGGTGCGCCACTTTGTCGGTGATGCGGATGACGGCAGAACGCAGTTTTTACCGGTTGGCATTGAAGACGTGCCAGACAACCTGGCGTTCTTCGATACGGTCTTTTCCATGGGTGTGCTCTACCACCGCCCAGCCCCGCTGGAGCATCTCCAACAGCTAAAATCGGCCCTGGCGCCGGGCGGCGAACTGGTGCTGGAAACCCTGGTGGTCGAAGGCGATGAGCAGACAGTATTTATGCCCGGCGAACGCTACGCCGCCATGCCCAATGTCTACTTCCTGCCCTCTTCTAAAGCGCTGTGCCACTGGCTGGAGCGCTGCGGCTTTACTAATGTGCGAGTAGTCGATGAAGCGGTGACCACCCT
>NZ_REBQ01000093.1 GCF_007692655.1 Halomonas sp. | reverse complement strand
GGTGCTTTCGCGGGTGCGCTAACGCTTACGCCGCGCTACTCGACATGTGCATGCCCGTATTAAGTGGCAGAGTGGGTGTTTGTAAATAGTCAGCTTAGAGAAAGGTATGGAAGTTCGGGTTTCCCATCTGTCGTGTGCTGCCGCTCAGGTAGCTCAGAAATCTTGGGACAGCAGGTAGTCAATCACTTGCTGGTGCGCTGCCGCCCAGGCAGCTCAGAAAACCGCCCAGCGTTTGCACAAAGCGGCCAAAGTGTGCGCTGCCGACCAGGCAGCTCAGAAATTGAAAAAATCCCCCGCGAGATCGTAGATATTGTTCGCTGCCGCTTAGGTAGTTTTGAAGCTGGGTTTTAGCACTGTGCCTTTGGCACCGCTGCGCGGTGCTTTCGCGCCGGGCCGCCGTTGCGGGTGCGCTAACGCTTACGCCGCGCTACTCGACATATGCATGCCCCAGAATAAGTGGCAAGGTGGGGGTTATCTCTCAGGGAGCTTCAATAGGAGTAGCGGCAATCGTAGGCGGACTCAGTATGCGAGCGCTTGCTGCAGTGCTTCGGCTACCTGTACCTGCTGCGTGCGTTCAAGGTAGGGGTGCATCGGTAGGCTGAGTACCCGTGTGCAGGCTGCTTCGCAGTTCGGCAGGTGGCAGTCGGGGTTGGCTACCGCTGGCTGGCGGTAGAGGGGGCGGGGGTAGTGAATCGCGGTGGGGATCCCGGCCTCCCGCAGTTGCGCCGCTACGTTGTCGCGGCCCTCCAGCTGCAGCGTGTACTGGGCGTGCACGCTGATGTTGCCCGGCAGGCGTTGGGGCAGATCCAGCGGCAGCTCTGCGAGGAGGGCATCGTAGCGCTCCGCGACGGTCTGGCGCCGTGCTACCTCGTCATCGAACGCGTCGAGTTTAACCAGCAGGATCGCCGCCTGCAGCGTGTCCAGGCGGCTGTTCATGCCGAGCTGAAGGTGCTGGTAACGCCCTGCATCGCCGTGGTTGATCAGGCGCCGCAGTTGCTCCGCCAGCTCGTCGTCATCGGTGAATAGAGCCCCGCCGTCGCCGTAGCAACCCAGTGGCTTGCTGGGGAAAAAGCTGGTGCAGGCTACTCGGCTCAAGGAGCAGGAGGGGCGGTCGTGGTGGCGGGCACCAAAACTCTGGGCGGCGTCCTCGATCACCGTCAGCCCATGGCGCTGGGCGATGTCATTGATGGCGTGCATATCGGCACACTGGCCGAATAGCGAGACCGGCATAATGGCGCGGGTGCGTGGGGTAATCAGTGCTTCGAGTGCCTGGGGATCGAGCAGCAGGCTGCTGGGCTCGATCTCGGCATAGATCGGCTCTGCTCCGCATAGCGCCACACTTTCGGCGCTAGCCACGAAACCGAAGCCAGGTACGATCACCTCAGCGCTGGGGCCGATACCGAGCCCCATCTGCGCCAGTTGCAGGGCCGAGGTGCCAGAGCCACAGGCAATACAGTGGGCAACGCCGACCCGCTCCGCAAGACGCTGTTCCAACTCGGCGACCTCCGGCCCCTGCACGTAGCGGCCGTGGGCCAGCACCCGCTGAATAGCTGCATCCAGGCGTGGCTGGAGGCGCGCCTGCTGGGCGGCCAGGTCGACAAATGCCATGGCCATGATTAGTGCCCCACCGCGCGGTCATGCGGCGCCAGCCCCAGCGCCCTGAGACGTGGGTGCAGCTGGGTGTCCGGCGCTGGCTCAGGCTGTGCCTCACTAATTGCCTGGACCGCCGCCAGACAGGGGCGCACCGCCTCGATGCCAAAGCCGCGCCCTGAGAGGATTTCGCGATAGCTGACCGTGTGTAGATCGGTGAAACCAGTGGAAAACTCAAACGCTTCGCCGTCGCAGGTCACCGAGCGATAGGTGGGCTGACGACCGCGCACCTCCTCGGGAAGATCCTCGGCATCGATGGATAGGAACCAGCGTACCCTTGCCTGACGATACTCGAGATAGCCGCTCGCCTTGTGAGCGTCGCGATAGTGCAGCACTAATCGCTGCAGCTCGCCGAATACCATCTGCAGCATATCGAAGAAGTGGATGCCGATATCAGCCACGACGCCGAAGGAGCGCCGCGGATCGCCCTTCCAGCTCTCCTGGTACCAGGGGCCGCGTGAGGTGATATAGGTCAGCTCCACCTCATGGCTGTCGCGTGCTGACTGCTCGACCCGGTCGCGCAGCTCATGAATCACCGGATGGTGGCGCAGTTGCATGATCGAGTAGACCCGCTGGCCGCTCTCCGCTTCCACACGACGCAGCTCATCAAGCTGCGCGATGCTCACCACCAGCGGTTTTTCACAGATCACATCGCAGCCCAGGTAGAGCCCAGCGGTAACGTGCGCGCTATGCAGATGATTCGGCGAGCAGACCACCAGGTAGTCGAGCGCCTGGCCTTCTCGTTTGCGCCGCCAGGCATGTTCGAGAAAGCGCTCGAATTCAGTAAAAAAGGCGCAGTCGGTGGAGATCGAATCGATAACGCCCACTGAGTCGTTGATGTCGTAAGCCGCCACCAGCTGGTGACCGGTCGCCTGTATTGCCTGCATGTGGCGGGGGGCGATATAGCCCGCCGCACCAATCAGCGCAAACTTCATCGCTGCCTCCCTGGCTTTGGGTGGAATCTCCCTGACAAGGATAGCGGTCAACGCCGCCCTTTGCGTAACCTTTGCCACGGCTCAGTCGCCGCGCGGCCACCACGTATTGCAGGAGTTCAACCCTCCATAAAAGAAGCCACCGTCTTTGGGTGGCTTCGTATAGGGTGGTCGTTGGTCTGAATAGGCTGAACGTAGGGCTTTAATCTTTCTCGCTCTCTTCCTCGTCCTCCTTCTCCTGATGCGCTTCCAGGGCGCGTTTGTCGTCGGGCAGTCTTACCATGCTGCCGAGTTCTAATTTGTGGTGGCTGTTATGGCGTCTGCCGTGAACGTCGATGATTGCCACCACTTCGCCGATGCTAACGGCATCTTTCTCAATATACGCGGCTACTTTGACCCGCACGTTGGCAAGCTTGTAGCGCGCAGAGAGAATGTCACCTGGGCCCGGTGTTGGGTGGTAGTGATGATCTTTTTTAAACAGCTGCATCACGCTGGCGCTGCCTGGGTCATCCCATTCAATATGCTGATGCATGGCGTTCTTCCTTATCGTGATGGGGACAAGTTAAGTGTAGTGGGTTCAACCGCCATTAGTGGCGTTAGTTGCTAGCAGTCTCTGGGCGCTCTTGCTCGTGGCCATGACCTATGTGCTGAAACATGAAATTTAACGCCGCCGGCAAGCTCGCCCGCCACACTTGCCAGGTATGACCGCCGGGATAAAGGTCCAGGCGGACAGCATCGGGCTGAATCCGCTCCATGGTTTGGCGCAGTAGGCGGGCATGAAACTCAGCGTCGAAAACGTCGCTGCGCCCTGCGCTGATATACAGCGGCACATAGGGGGAGTCGGCCTGCTCGTCTGGGCCGCGTGGGGTCACGCGGAAGCGGTACTCTTCCAAGTGCGCGGTGTAGTTGAGTGATGCCCAAAGCTCGCGATCAAACTGGCCCTGTTCGTTAATAAACGCGGGGTGTCGCCAGGCGGAAGAGTTGCTGGGGGGGAGTGGTGCGTAGCTGGCGGGGCTTAACGCAGCCACGGCGGCAAAGAGGTCAGGCCGCTCCAGCGCAAAATTAAGTGCGCCGTAGCCACCTGCTGAGAGCCCCGCCACACCACGCAGGTGACGCTCCTGGCCAACATGGTAGGAGGCTTCAACGTGGGGCATTAAATCGTTGAAAAACGCACTGCGAGCGGGCTCATTATGGCCATCTACCCACCAGCTACGGCTGCCTGGCATCACGTAAACGGCCGGAGGAATATGGCCTGCGTTGATTAACCTATCGGCGACCTGCTGTAGATTACCCCGTGAGACCCAGTCACGATCCGTCCCGAAAGAGCCGTGCAGCATATAAATGACCGGGTAAGCGTCTGCTGCTTGTGCATCGTAATTCTCAGGTAAATAAACGCTGTAGGGGTAGTCATAGCCCAGTGTCGGTGAAAAGAACTGATGGTGCTCAACGTCGCTCGCCAAGCTATGACCGCTGAAGGTGAGCCAGCCAATAAGCGCAGTCACCAAAGCGTTAAATCGGTATGAGAAGTGCGGCAGCTTGGGAATGAACACGTTTCCTCCGGGAATTAAAACTGTTCAAAAAGGTCGGACAGCGCGATGGTACTGGTTGTTCACCATCGCCCTATAAGGTGGCAATCGTCATATAAAGCATGGTCATATAAAGCATAGTCATATAAACACGGTCGTATAAAACATGTTCATATAAAGCAGTATGGGTGAGGGTATGTAGTGGCGACGGAGGCCCAATGCGGAAAATTGAAGAGATCTACTGGCTGCGTGCTTACGGCTGTATGGCCGTTTTTTTGTTTCATTTGTTAGATCATGTGAATCAACGTGTTGATAACGTGGCCACCGATTTGATGCGGCTGCCGCTAGTGCTAGGCACCCCCATTTTTCTGTTTATCTCTATTTTTGTGTTCGCCGTTCGCTACGATAAGTCCGTGCCAGAGGGCTTTCTCACCCAGCGTGTTAAGTACGTCATGGTGCCGTACTTTGTTTATGGTTTTATCTACTCGACAGCGGAGTGGGTGCGATTACAAATGGCAGGCGAGCCGGTGGGCTTTTTGGCCAACGCGGTTGAGTATTTTGTATACGCAGGCTGGCACGGCTACTTCTTGATTATTGCCATGCAGTTTTATGTGGCGTACTGGCTGTTTGCCCGCTGGCAGCTGTGGCGCTTGAATCCAGTGCCTTGGCTGTGGGGAGCCTGCATTGTCAGTATGGGCTACTGGGGGCTGGCTTATGAGTTTAATGTCGCTTGGCCTGGCTACTTGCTATGGATTGCACCGCTAGGTTGGATTTACGTGTTTTTCCTCGCCTTGGTGCTGGTGCGCTATTACCCGCTGGCGCCAGAGAGTTTGCTGGCACAACGGCCTACCTGGATGCAGCAGATGGCGAGTCCTGTCTGGCTGGCGGTGCTGGTCGTGGTGCTTGTTGCGGCGACCCTGGCCAGCTGGCTGGCGTTCTCGTCCAAAGAAGTGTGGGTGATTCCTTTCTTTGTGCTGTTCACACTTTGTGCCATGCGCTATTTGGCCGGGCGTCCCGCGCCTATATGGGTGCGCCAATTAAATGCTTATTCATTCGGTATTTACTTGGCGCATCCGATGTTCTTCGTACTTGCCGATCTAGCGGTTGCCCCTTTGGCATTACCCATTGTCGTGTATGCCTTGGTGCTAATGGTAGTGGGCGTAGTGGGGTCGGTAGCGCTTAACCAGCTGGCGAATACCTCTGTGCTCGGGGCGATGCTTTTGGGTAAGCGATTAAAGGTGGCTTACAGCTGAGAATATTGGAGCTGACTTGAAACTGAACAAGCAGAGGCGCCGCTATAGGCGCTGTGTGGAAGCCGCTTGCGTGGGTTTGACTCGCGTTGGTTCGGGCTGTTCGTCACTGTTTGCACTATCTATCTGTCTAAGCAGGTGGCCGCTGTATGTTTTCATGCGCGTGGAACATGCATGCAGCCGCTGCAAAAAATCGAGGAGCGCACTGGTGTCATCCAGGTCAGGATCAAACCCGCCTAAACGCTCAAACCATGCACGCCTAACGGCAATGTAGGGCGGCAATAATAGCGCGCTGGCCAATAAACGCTGCCGAATGCGCTCTGAAAGAGTGGGGCGCGCCAGCCCTATGATTAGCGCATCCAGCGAGTAAGTCGTTAGCTGCTGGTAAACCGGAGCCCACATGCTGGCGGGTAGCGGCTGTTTTTGCAGCGCAATGATTAGCCATTCTGCCTGATTGTGAAAAGCGGCTTTGTTAAGGCGTTCACCAAGCGGTCTTGCAGGGGTGATTAGGCAGTGCGTGTGGTAGCGCTGCTCAATAGAGGCTAAGCGTGCATTCGGTTGAGTGCCGGTGACCAAAATAGGTAACAGGTGGTCGGCAACGCCAGATTCTCGAATGGATTTTAAATGGCGTGGCAACATTGCACCGGTCACCATGGCATCAACAACAAAGCAAACCGATCCCATTGCCGACTCCAAGTGTTAGCAAATCTATCAGACTGTAATTTATTGTAGTATCTGGTTTAATTAGGTAGCAAGTAAAAGTTTGCGGGCAAAATATAAGTGTTCATTTTTGTGGTGATCAAATTTGGTGCAAAGGCGTTTATTTTTGATCTTTATTGGTGCATATGGAGTGTTTGCAGCTATTGTAGAATCAGTATCACGCCGCTATGCCTCATGAAGATGCATCAAACGCTATTTTTAAAATGTTTTAAAACAATTGGTTGTTGGTTTTTCATGCCATATTGGTGCAGTTTTGGCATGAAAAGTGCTTTGTCTAAGTAGTACGTTTTGATGTCGTAGGCGTTAGCCTTGCGGCGTGTTAAAACGATAGCCGGTCAGCATGCTTGCTGGACGAATGCTTGCTGGGCAGCTGTTCATTTGGACACTTGTTCATAATGCCGGCAAACGTTGAGTGAACAAAAATGGCACTCGTACGCGTTTAGTACGTAATTTGTCGTACAACACTTTTATCGGTAGCTTACTGTCGTTAGCTTTAAGCCACGCTCATACCGGAGGACACTATGTCAGCCAAGACCATCGCGCTAATTGAAGAACATGATGTTAAGTGGGTAGACCTACGTTTCACTGACACCCGCGGTAAAGAACAGCACGTTACCGTGCCGGCCCGTGATGTGAACGAAGAGTTTTTTGAAAATGGTCAGATGTTCGATGGTTCTTCCATCAACGGTTGGAAGGGCATCAACGAATCCGACATGATTCTGCGTCCTGAGGATGGAACTGGCTACCTCGACCCCTTCACTGAAGACGCGACCCTGGTACTGCGCTGCGACATCATCGAGCCAGCTACCATGCAGGGCTACGATCGTGACCCGCGCTCCATTGCTAAGCGTGCAGAAGCTTACCTGCAGTCTACTGGCTTGGGTGACACGGCATTTTTCGGTCCTGAGCCTGAATTCTTTATTTTTGATGAAGTGCATTGGAAATCCGATATCCAGGGTTCCATGTACAAAATCACCTCAGACGAAGGTGCTTGGGCGACCGACAACCAAGTTGAAGGCGGTAACCTCGGCCACCGTCCGCGCGTGAAAGGCGGTTATTTCCCGGTTCCTCCGGTCGATAGCTTCCACGACATTCGCGGCGCTATGTGTAACACCCTGGAAGCGATTGGTCAGACCGTGGAAGTTCACCACCACGAGGTTTCCAACGCGGGTCAGAACGAAATCGGCGTTAAATTCAACACGCTGGTGAAGAAAGCTGACGAAGTTCAGGAAATGAAGTACGTGATTCACAACGTGGCTCACGCGTATGGCAAAACCGCTACCTTCATGCCGAAGCCGCTGGTAGGCGATAACGGTTCTGGTATGCACGTTCACCAGTCGTTCTGGAAAGACGGTAACAACCAGTTCGCCGGTGACGAGTACGCAGGCTTGTCTGAAATGGCGCTTTTCTACATTGGCGGCATCATCAAGCACGCCCGTGCGTTGAACGCCTTTACTAACGCCTCTACTAACTCGTACAAGCGTTTGGTACCTGGTTTCGAAGCGCCGGTCATGCTGGCTTACAGCGCCCGTAACCGCTCTGCGTCGATCCGTATTCCTTACACTGCTAGTCCGAAAGGCAAGCGTGTAGAGGCGCGTTTCCCTGATCCGACTGCCAACCCGTACCTGGCGTTCTCTGCCATGTTGATGGCCGGTATCGACGGTATTAAGAACAAGATCCACCCTGGCGATGCCATGGACAAAAACCTGTATGACCTGCCGCCAGAAGAAGGCAAGTCCGTACCGACCGTGGCGCACAGCCTGGATCAAGCACTGGAAGCTCTCGATGCTGACCGCGCGTTCCTGACCGAAGGTGGCGTGTTCACTGATGAGATGATCGATGCTTACATCGAACTCAAAATGGAAGACGTTGAGCGTATCCGCATGACGACTCACCCGATTGAGTTTGATATGTACTACAGCTGTTAAGTACTACAGTTGTTAAGTACTACAGCTGTTAAGAACCACCGCTGCTAATATCAGTGCTATGCAACGGCTACCATCGCTTGAGTGCCGGTAGTCGTTGACCATCTCTGTGTTGGGCAACTTTTTTTGGCCAATCACTTGTTGGTTAAAGTAGTGCTAGATCGAACCCCGCCTTGGCGGGGTTTTTTATTTTCCAGTACTGCCCCACTAAAGCGCACGGTAAATGGCGTCGCGACAGCAGTGGAGGGTCTGTTGCGTCACCGCTGTGCTTTGCCCGCCAGGTGTGTGCA
Source organism: Halomonas sp. (assembly GCF_007692655.1). Lineage (GTDB taxonomy): Bacteria > Pseudomonadota > Gammaproteobacteria > Pseudomonadales > Halomonadaceae > Vreelandella. Next base: position 18,800 of record NZ_REBQ01000093.1, on the reverse strand, counting down.
CGCTGTGGTTAAGTTTTGTTGGCTGGTTGGTTTGGCTGTATCGGTGCCAGTACAAACAGCCGTATGGTGGCTCTCACTAGCAAAGCACCTTGCTATTGCTGTGGCTAGTAGGGGTGCCAAGGGGCGGTTCGTTGATGCCTACAATGCACCATTGCGGTGCATTGTAGGTGGCGTTAATCTCTGAAAGTGCGCTAAAACGATCCGCTGTTAGTTAAGGCCATGCCCGGAAGCCGTGCAAATAAGCATTCATGCGTAATTGGCGCGCTTTTTGCACTTCCTCATTAATCATCCACCTGTAGGTCTATCACGGTGATGGAAGACGCGACTTCTCAGGACAACACCATGCATCAGCGCTTACTTGAACATCTCACCACAGCGGTTTTGCTGTTAGACGGCGGGCTGCGTGTGCGCTGGATGAACCCTGCCGCGGAGGCTCTGCTCGCGGTCAGCCTTAGTCGTGTGCAAGGGATTAGCCTGGATACGCTGCTCGGCGGCGATGAAAGCATCGATGATGTATTGGCGAAAGCGCGGGATGCCTTTCATCCTTACACCCAGCGCGAAGCGCGTATTACACCGCTGAACAGCGAACCGCTCACCGTGGATTACACCGTTACGCCGCTATCAGAAGATGAATTGCTGTTAGAGGTAGAGCCGCGGGATCGGCTGATGCAGATCTCTCGCGAGGAAGCGCTCACTACGCGGCAGGAAACCATCAAGATCCTCGCCCGAGGGCTCGCCCACGAAGTCAAAAATCCCCTTGGTGGTATTCGCGGCGCGGCGCAGCTGCTGGAACGGGATCTAGATGACCCGGCACTGCGCGAATATACCCATATTATTGTTGAGGAGGTGGATCGGCTGCGTGATTTGGTGGATTCCATGCTGGGTCCCAACCGGATCGTGAAGCATGAGCCGGTCAATATTCATAAGGTGTTGGAGCGCGTGCGCGCGCTGCTAATTGCCGAGCACCCTTGCATTAATATCATTCGGGACTATGACCCAAGTTTGCCCGACCTTTCCGGTGATGAAGCGCAGATGATCCAGGCGGTGCTTAACGTGGCCCGCAACGCTGTCCAGGCCATGAACGATGCGCAAACGCCGGAACCATCACTCATCCTGCGCACCCGTGCTCGTCGTCAATTCACCCTTGGCGCTGAACGTCATCGCCTGGTCAGTGAAGTGGCGGTGATTGATAACGGCCCTGGCATTCCCTATGCGCTCCAAGAAACGCTTTTTTATCCCATGGTCTCGGGCCGCGCGGAAGGCAGCGGCCTGGGGCTATCTATCGCCCAGTCGATTTTGCACCAACATCAAGGACTGATCGAATGCGACTCACGCGCTGGACATACCGAATTTCGTTTATTGATTCCGCTAGTGTTAATTTTACCGGAGAAGCGTCATGACTGAGGCTACACGTAATGATGTGGCGCGGGTGGTCATTGTCGATGATGACCGCGCTATCCGCTGGGTGCTGGAGCGTGCGCTGGCGCAACCCGACCTTGATGTTGAGTGTATTGAGCGCGCGGATATTGCCCTGCCGCGGCTATTGGAAAATCCGCCGGACGTGCTGGTAACCGACATTCGAATGCCGGGTATCGACGGGTTGGATTTGATGTCAAAAGTGCGTGACGCGCATCCCGATCTACCGGTGATTGTGATGACCGCGCACTCCGATCTAGACAGCGCCGTGGCCTCTTATCAGGGTGGTGCATTTGAATACCTGCCCAAGCCGTTTGATGTCGATGAGGCCTTGGCGTTGGTGCGCCGTGCGGTGGCCCATGCCCGCGAGCGCAAGCGCCCGGTGACTGTGCCGGAAGGTTTAAACGCGGAGATTATTGGTGAAGCGCCTGCGATGCAGGAGGTGTTTCGTGCCATCGGTCGCCTTTCTCACTCCCATATCACGGTATTGATTAACGGTGAGTCAGGTACGGGTAAGGAGCGTGTCGCCCAGGCGCTTCACCAGCATAGTCCGCGCTCGGGTAAGCCTTTTATTGCCTTGAACATGGCGGCGATTCCCCGGGATTTGATTGAGTCTGAGCTGTTTGGCCATGAGAAAGGTGCCTTTACCGGCGCCGCCCAGCAGCGCCAAGGGCGGTTCGAACAGGCCAACGGCGGTACACTGTTTTTAGATGAAATAGGCGATATGCCTGCGGAAACCCAAACCCGCCTGCTGCGAGTGTTGGCCGACGGGGAGTTCTATCGCGTGGGCGGTCACACGCCTATCAAAGTCGACGTGCGTATTATTGCCGCCACCCACCAAAACTTGGAAGTGTTAGTGGACGATGGCCGCTTTCGGGAGGATCTGTTCCACCGCTTAAACGTCATTCGTATCCACCTGCCGAAACTTGCTGAGCGGCGTGAGGACATCCCCCGTTTAACCCGGCACTTTTTAGCCGAAGCGTCGAAAGAGCTCTCCACTGATATCAAGGTGCTGACCAGCGAAGCTGAAGCCCACCTAACGCGCCTGCCGTGGCCAGGCAATGTGCGGCAATTGGAGAATATTTGCCGCTGGCTGACCGTTATGGCTTCCGGGCGTGAAATCCTCGTCGAGGATTTGCCGCCTGAGCTGCGTGCTCCCAGTGCGTCGGAAAGCAGCGCCCATGGCGACTGGCGCACGGCATTCCGTGACTGGGCAGACCATGCGCTGGCGGAAGGCCATACGCACCTGCTGGAAGAAGCCGTGCCCGACTTTGAGCGTATCCTGATTGAGACGGCGCTCAAGCATACCGGGGGGCGTAAAGGTGAAGCTGCCGAGCTACTGGGATGGGGGCGCAATACATTGACCCGTAAACTGAAAACACTGCTGCCCGCCCTGGCGGACGAGTAGCGTCAACAGGCCCTAAGCGCTTTTAATAAAATGCTTCATAAAAAAGCGCCCGCAACGTTTAACGTTGCGGGCGCTTCTGCATCCAACTTTCAAAATTTCTAATTGCCAGGGCTCTTAACTAACCGAGCCATTAGCTGAAGATGTCAGGCCTGGCATTACTCATCTTCGCCAGGGACACCGCCAAGCTCTTCGAGCAGGGCTTTATAGCTTTCCGTCTGCTCGGTCAGCGTTTGCGTGACGTCCTCTTCAGAGAGGTAAACCACCGGCATCAAAATCCGCTCTTCAGTGATTTCAATGAAGCGCTCGTCCTGTGTGGCGGCTTCCAAGGCTTCTGCTAGACGCTCTACGTGCGCGTCGGGGGTATCCTTGGGCACCATGACAACGCGGATCTCAGCAGGATTGATGTCATAGCCTGCTTCTTGCATGCTCGGAGCGTCCGGGAAGGCCACTAAGCGATCTTCCGCTAAGCTAAGGAGAACGGGCATTTCACCTGTTTCTGCGTAGCCTGAGTGGGTGCCGCCGCTGTAAGCAAAGTCAACGTCTCCGGAGAGAATCAGCGGCGCCATGCCCGCACCGCCAGAGGTAGGCACGATGCGTAGATCCAGGCCTTCCTGCTGGGCAATATACTCAATGATCATGCGATCAAGGGCGGTCTGCGTCGCGTAAGTGGTGCCGGGGTTTTCACGGGCATACTCAATCAGGCCTTCCCAGGTGTCGCCGAAGGGGCGGTCTTCGCCGGTTACCATGGCTGACTGCCCTAGCGTCACGCCTGCTACGTAACGGAAATCGTCTATCTGGTAGGCGGTTTCGGTTGCTAGCGGGCCGTAGGTGATGGTCATTGAGGTGCCGAAGGCAAAGGTATAGCCCTCATCACGATTGCTGGCCAAGCGGGTTAAGGCAACACCGCCGCCAGCGCCGGGCTGGTTCACCACATTGACCGGCTGTCCCAGTTCTTCTTCCAGCACATTGGCCAATACGCGCGCCTGGATGTCGGTACTGCCACCGGCGCCAAAGCCAACCACTAACGTTAATGGCTTAGTGGGGAAGTCATCGGCTTGGGCAGTGGTCATGCCAACGGCAAGGGCAGCGGAGAGGATGGCAGTGCTAAGCAGTGTTTTTTTCATGGTTCCTGTTTCCTAAGAGTCGTTTTTAGAGTGACAACAGTGTGTCATGGTGACGTGAGCTGGCGACGTTTCCGATAGAGGCGGTAGCTGCTCCAGCTAAGGTGCAGCACCATTAATCCGGTGGCGACCACGAAAAACAGCGCAATGGGGCGCTGGAGCAAAATACTGAGCTCCCCACCGGAAAGAATCACTGATTGGCGCAGGTTCATTTCCAGCATAGGCGTGACGATAAAGGCGACTAAAAAGGTCACAAACGAATAATCGAGCTTTTTTAAGAAGTAGCCGAAGATGGCAAAGCCAAACACGGTTAACAGACCAAAGGTGCCATAACCCTGTACTTGAATGCCTGCCAGGCAGAGGAAAATCACCACCGGAATAACGATGTTTTGCGGCACGCTGGTGACCCTGGCAAACACCCGCAGGCCGTACCAGCCGACAGCGAGCATAATCAGGCTGGCGACGATCATGCCTGCAAAGATGGTAAACAGCATTTGCGGATGATCCCGCAGCATTAGCGGCCCCACCTGAATGCCGTGAATCATAAAGGCACCGACCAGTAGCGCCGCTGACACGCTCCCCGGAATACCAAGCCCAAAAAGCGGAATATAGCTCGCCGGAATAACGGCGTTGTCGGCGGCTTCTGCAGCGGCGATGCCGTTAGGGTTACCCTTGCCGAAACTGTCTGGATCCTTCGCACTGCGTTTGGCCAGGCCATAGGCCATAAAGGAGCCTACTGATGGGCCTAGACCTGGCAGGGCGCCGACAAAAGCGCCTACGCCGGTGCTTTTGAAAATGGTGGGCAGAGTTCGCTTGAATTCCCGGTAAGAGAGATTGTCATCGGGATTATTGCTGAGACGAATCGAGCTGCCGTCTTTGCTGCGTCGATACTCATCCAACTGAACAAACATTTCCGAAAGGGCCAGGGTGCCGATAACTAAGGGCAGAATGGGCACCCCCTCCATCAGCTCGGCGTAGCCAAACGTAAAGCGCATAGCGCCTGTTTCAGGGTCTAAGCCAACCGTGCCCAAAATGACCCCCATACCGCCTGCCGCCATGCCTTTGAGAAATGAGCCGCCCGCCATGCCGGCGATAAAGACCAAGGCGAAGATCAATATGGCTGCTAGCTCGTAGGGACCAAACTTGAGGGCAACCGCCGCAAACGGAATGACCACCACAATCAACAGTAAGGTGGCGAGCAAGTCGCCAATAACGGATGCCAGCAAACCAACTTTAAGGGCTTTGCGCGGCTGACCGTTTTTGGCCATAGGGTAGCCGTCCAGGCAGGTCGCGGCAGAGGAGGGTTCACCTGGGGTATTAAGCAGAATCGCTGATACCGCACTGCCAGCAGCGGTCCCTTTGGAGAGACCAATCAAAAAGGCTATCGCAGCAAAGGCAGACATATAGAAGGTAAGCGGAATAGCGATAGCAATGGCCACGGAGCGGTTCAAACCAGGGATCACGCCCACTATATAGCCCAATAGGACGCCGCCGAAAATAATCCCAATGGAGTGGAGCGTCAGGGCGTCACCAAAGGCGCTCGTAATAGCACTTAATTCCGGCATGCTACACCACTCCTATGCGCATTAAATGAACCGTTAACAGGTAGAGTGCGAGGGTAGGTACCGCCGCCACAAGCGCCACCACGTACCAGCGCCGTTCTCCTAGCAGCATCACCAGTGCGCCAACAATAAACGGCGCCAGCCAGGTAAGGGGCAGATAAATCGCTAAGCCAATAAAGAATAATACGTATAAGAACGGCCAGAACTGGTGCCAAATAACCGCAAAGGAGGGGGAGGCAAAAAGCGGAGTTTGCTGTTTTCTAAGCTGAATAAAACTAATTAATGTAAGGGTAACTGCGCACACTAGCATTACCCACGCGCCTAGTGTTGCCAGTCGCTGGGGGTGCATGCCGAAGGCCATGCCTGAGCCGCCGTAGCGGGGAATAAGCCAAACGAGTAGCCAACAGGTAATTAGCGTTACCCCAAGGCCAGACCACACATTCTTACGTAGCATTTGGGTATCAGGCATCATAGGTCATGTTATCTATTGAAATATTAACGCTCTACCCTATTCCGTCGATAACACCGCTACAACCGGGCTTATCACGCAGTTTTAACGCGACAATCAACGCTACGCGCTGTATAAGGAAGCGTTAAACAAACGGTTGTTTAACGCTTTTTTCCCGTCTCAAAAACCGTTTCTAGCACAAATACTGCATCAGCCAGGGAGGGGTCGGGAGGAGTGCAGCTATCTTCCTGCCAGGGAAGTAGGCTAAACGTGCGTTCTATACCCAGTGCGTCAAGTTGATGCGGCACGCCTTCATGATAAACCACGTGGCCTAATCCCATTAAGCCCACGGCCAGGGTACCGTCTTGTGCCGCCTCTGATAAGCGCTGGGCCATGGCAATATCCCAACTGAGCTGTGCCAAAATGAAGCGCTCAAGCATTTCGGGGCTCTCCCCCATATCATGCTGACCAAACACCTCTGTAAGCCGTGAGCGATAATCGGTGCTGGCAGGTTCGGGCGGCGGTATTGCATAGCGATCTTCTCTAGGGACGCTATCCCAGCCCTCGTTGACTAGTCGCTGGCGCAAGGCAGGTTCAATATTGAGAGCAATTAATGGGATTTGCGCCATCCGGGCAAACTGAAATATTGGCATATAGAGGTCTGCATCGAACCCCCAGACCTCTTCCCAGCGGGTTTTCTCCAACAATGCTGAGGTGTCTAAATCGCCATCAATCCAGGCATCAAGGGCCGGCTGAGCACTCCGCGGCAACATCTCTAAGCCAATCACCATATCGTCCCGTAAGGCATGTAAACCCGCTAGGGTATGTAGCTGCCAGCGGTGATGGGACGCTTGATCGTGCTGTTCACCTAGCAGCACTACCTGCTGCTGGGACGCCGTAGCCAGCAGCTCACTATTCGAGAGAGGCGCTTGAGCTTGCCACCACTGGCCTTGTGTCGGGCAGTCTGCAAACGCTATTACCGGCACAAGGCTCGCCGCTAGACAGGCGATACGCAGGTAAGTGCGTTTAGCCCTTGGCCTTACTCCGCTAATAGGATTATTCAGTCGCTTCATGACGCTTAATTTCAGCCAACAGTGCCTCGGCTTCTTCGGTGAGCGTTGCGTTTGCCCGCATATCGCCATTGCGGGAGGCTTCCATGGCGGCTTGTAGCTTGCGTTCATACGCTTGCTGCAATTTCTTTTTGGGGTCGCGTTTAAACATACCTAACATAAGTTGCTGCCTCGTCATCAGTGTTTGTGTACACCATTTGTATAGGTTTAAGCCGGCTGTGTCGAATATTTGTTTAGTTGGTGGCGATGGGCCGGGATTGGTCAGGAGCACTGCACTGGCGTAAAAAGCGCTCAAAATCGAGCAGGATGGTATCGAGGCTGGCATGTAGGCGGTGATCGTCGTCTACCATTCGCAGTGAGAGTCGCTGCAGGCGAGCCCGTTCAATCACAGGCTGGGGGGCGACGACATCATCTTGCCAGCCATGGATGATATGCGTATGGCGGGCATGAATAGTAGGCGAGGTCTCAGGAAAATCGACCAAGCCAAGAGCGGGAGCCAACAAAAAGCATCCCCATACTGGTTGCTGAGCACTGACCGCCGCACTTAGCCAGCCACCCAAGCTAGACCCTGCTAGTACACAGTTGTCAGGGGCTGTACCACGTTCTGCCAACACTTCAAGCAAATGGTCCAGGCGCTGCTTGGGCTCCATCATGCCTCGGTAATCCATAACAACGGGCTCACAGTCATCCAGCATCTCAGCGACGCCCTTAAGGGCTTGGATTTTTAATGCGCCAGGCCCGCTCTCTAAACCGTGAGAAAGATAGATGGTTAACATGGGCTATGAGTTCGCTGAGCGCTGGATCGCCTGCCCACCCTGTTCAATATCTTCGCCTGCTCCACGGATAGTGTTGCAGCCGCTGAGTATCACGAGTGTTGCCATGGTCAGTAGGATAAGAGCAATAGTGCGTTTCATGGTGAGTTCCTTGAAGGCCGACGAATAAAGAGAGTCTGGCGCTTTGGGTGTGATGACGACGGCGGTGGAAGCAGTCGTCAACAATGAACATCAGATAGCAAAATAATCCTTACCGGCTCATTTCGCCATGGTTTGGGCAGAGCTATGTATCGTTATTCCGAGTGCTAATGTCGCATGTGTCAGTTTTATACATAAAAACGCTGGTGCTGAGAGGATGATTTGGCATATTGTTTTTTGTTTAACGCATTATTTTATATCGTTTTTTTTCTTTAATTTGAGTTTATGGCCCAAGTCCTGCAGCTACTAGATATACAGTCACTAACCTAACTATATAAATATGCGATAAATGTTCAGCTTCCAATCGTTAATTTAACCAGTAACTGAGTGAGTGGGCAGGCAGTTCAAAGGGAAGGCAGGAAGCCACAAACAGACAGGATGTCGAAGGAAGTTTGCCCACTCACTGGTTACAGCGCAGGGAGGCGCTGTTCATCACTACCAGGGACCGGATTCGGTGCGAAACAACCACCCCATGAAAATGGGGTGGTTTTTTTGTGTTTTTATTTCGTGTTAACTAATTGATATATAATATTTTTTAGTAATTTTAGGTTTCACTGCATAGCTTCTGTACAGATAAAAAAAGTGTTTTGGTCTATCCTTTGATGAAACCAACATTCGGCGGTTAGAAAACGCTAACGTGCAGCCGCAAATTATCAGGGACAAGATTATGGCGATGGCATTGATGTTATGCATGTTTGTTTTGTTTCTGGGGTTCTCAGGAGTAGGGGTGTATATGATGGTTAAGACATCGTTCATGGCCAGAATTGATGAGCTTGATGATATGCCGCCAGATATGTAAGATTTTGTTTTAATTGATGTTTGATTGAAGAGATAGGTAAAATAAACATAAATAATTTACCCGCTTATTCATACAAGAACGCCCGCTATGCGGGCGTTCTTGCGTTAGTGGCAATACGGTTCGCGATTAAACGGCCAAAACGACAACAAAGCCTAGTCCTTACTACTCTGTTTATTCCATCTGCCGTTACCGCGCTCAGGCACCATGCGCCCAAAATAGAGCAACCCAAACGTCAACCAACCGACGGTTAAGAGTCCCGTAAAAATCAGTACCGATAGCGCGCCGAATTGGGCAATTAATGGTAGGGCAGCGGCCGTAAACAGCCCGCCGCCCACTACCGGTTCAAACATCAATTGCTTATAGCCGAAGCTCTCCAAAGCCCCCGATTTGTTTTTGGGGTCGGCCATTCTCATCAGTAGCAAACCAGTCACCGTGACCCCCATGGATTGACCAAAATCACCAATACCACGCTCGAACCAGTTTTCTGGAATAACTCTGGGGGCAATCACAATGAGTACAAATAGCGACCAGCCAATGCCTGCCAGGGCCAGTAAAAGGAAAGGCACAAAGTAATCGCCGAGGGTGGTGAGGGAAAGGGTGGCGAGTGCCGCGACAATGGTAAAGTCCAGTGCCGTGCCTGCAATCCGTGACATGGTTCTGGCAGACACATGACGCTCCAGCCTAAAACGCATGACGATGAGCTGTAGAATTACCCCGCCAATCATCGCAATGGGGAAGAGCGGAACGTGGGCCAATATTTCCAAGCCGTCATTGCGTGCCCAGGTGACCTGCTCAATCCATTGCAGTCCTGACAGCAGCAGCCAGCCAATCACAATGGCAATCCCCACCAGGCCGATGTGTAGACTCAGGGGATCCGTCGTGCCCGCTTCTTGCACTAAATCTTTTTTAAACTCGCTAAATTCTTCAGTAGAAGGACGCTCATCGTCACGCATGAGATTATCGGGATCGCTTTTCTCTCCATCGAGCCCTCTATCAATCTCGTCATCAAGCTTAACCACCCCTCGGCGGGCAGCGATATTGATCACCACGGTGCCGATTAATACCCCGGAAACGATACCAATGGTCGCCAGCCCTAGCGCTAGGTCAGCGCCTTCTTCAAAGCCTAGCTCTGAAAAGGTATCGGCCATACCCGCCGCCGTTCCGTGGCCGCCTTCAAAGCCAATTTCAATCAGCGCGCCTACCATTGGATTCATATTGAAAATAGGTACGAGCACCAATAACGCCAGGGTAAGGCCCACTACGTATTGCCCCCAGGCCATGGTTTGGCCTACCACTACTTGGGGCCCCGCGCGTAACCAAATAGTACGTAGGCCAGGAATGGTTTTACCGATAAACAGTGCCGCGAAGACAACATTGATCAATAGGGCGGGAAGCGCCGACCAACTTTCTTGAACATAGGCGGGAAACAGCCCAGGGCTGTCTTCAAAAATGGGTGGCAGCGCACGGCCAATCACGTCTGGCCCCAAAAGTAGCAGCAACAAGCCGCCAATGACGGAACTGGGTAGAAACAGTCGCCTTAACCAAGGTAGCCAAAGCCGCAGGGCGTTGCTGGCTAATAAGACAAGCGCAATCGTGACCAGCGCTATAAAGAGTTCGCCTACTGTCATGGTCATCACATCGCTCCTTGATGTGGGCGTGCCGCTTTTATATCGGCACACCGCTAAGCGTGAGCTTTTAAAAAGACAAGATTGCAAATAACAAAGTTGAAAATGACAAGGTTGTCTTAACACTAGCGCTTAACGACCAGGTGTGCGAAAAAAAACGCAATTATCCCATCCAGTAAAGGCTTGCCAAGGCAAACACATAGCCTAGCGCAGCGCCGGCCAACACATCGCTGACATAGTGCAACCCCAGGCCCACGCGGGAGATCGCAATCAGCAGCGTTAATGGCAGGATTATCGGTAGCAGCCAAGGCGTATGGGAAGCCACTAGCACACTAAACATCACGGCATGCATGGTATGGCCGCTGGGGAAGCTGTAACGGTCGCGGGCGGGTTCGCAGCACTGAATACCGTCACCGTAAGTAATGTAGGGCCGCTCACGGCACAAGCGGGTTTTCACCAGCCGATATACAGCAATGGCGAACAGGGCGACGACGCTATATTGCATGATCCGCCACCCTCCCTGAGGTTGGAGCCACGGCTGGGCAAAAATAAGCAGCACCCATACCGGCCAATCACCTAAGCGACTGGCAGCCTGTAACGTGATACGCCAGGGGCGATAAAGCGACAGACGCGAGATACGTTGGCAAAACTGCCACTCCAACAGGTCAAGACGGTCGAATACCACAAGCGGACGTGGGCGCATGGTGAGCCTCCTGGGCTTGGTGAAGATAATGCAAAAACTGCTCGGCAATGCCGGCCCAGCTTTGCTCAAGGGCGCGTAAGCGCGCCACGCGGCCGAAGCGAGCAAAGTCTGCAGGATGCTGGCTAAGAGCAACTGCCGCCTGTTGGAAGGCCGCAGCATCGCCAGCGGGCACCGTAATGCCGTTGTGGCCACTCTGAATTAACTCGGCGCTGGCGGCGTGATCATAGGCCACAACCGCTAAACCGCTGGCCATGGCCTCCGCCACCACGTTGCCCCAGGTTTCTGACAGCGATGGAAAAATGAACATATCCGCACTGGCATAGTGGCGAGCAAGAGACTCCTGCCCAACAAAACCAGTGAAGTGAGCCTCGGGCAGTGCCTTCTGTAACTGGTGACGCGCGGGTCCGTCACCGACGATGACCTGCGCCATGTCTGGGCGAACTTCACGCATGGCTTGAAGCGTTTCCTGCAGCAGAGTGAGGTTTTTCTCTGCCGCCAAACGTCCTACGTAAAGCGCAACCGGCTGATGCTCGCTGACGCCCCAGCGCGTGCGTAATTCAGGGTCGCGATGGGCGGGTGAAAAGCGCTCCCCATCCAACCCCCGTGACAGTACATGGACATTGCGGATGCCCTGATGCTGAAGGGTGCTGGCTTGTTGATGGGTGGGCACTAACGTTAATGCGCAGCCGTTGTGAAAGTAGCGCAGGTAGCGTCGCGCGGTAGAAGCCAGCCAGGCCACGCCATAATCTTTACAGTAGTGATCAAAGTTGGTGTGCCAGCCAGCGACAGTGGGAATATTGAGCTGCCGCGCGGCTTGTCGCGCTGCCCAGCCCAGGGGACCTTGAGTGGCGAGATAGATAACATCGGGGCGATATACCCGCCAAAAACGGCGTAGGGTGGCAGGCCTTGCCAAGCCAACCTGCACATCGTTATAGCCTGGTAGCGCAAAGCGCCCTACCTGCAACTCATGGTTGACCCGCGTAGTGCTACCGATTACCCGTGGCCTTGGGCGAATGACATCAACCGGCACCCCTTGCCGGTTGAGTTCACCGCTTAGCCGGCTCAGCGTATGCGCAACGCCATTGATATCTGGTGACCATGTTTCACTAACGATGCAGAGCCGCATGAGCGATTCGTCCCTTTATCACGTTTAGATGCAGTGTGGGCAGCCTAAATGACACTGGGGAGACAAGTCGGTGAATAAGTGATGACACTCTGGATGAGTAATAAGGTGTGATCTCCGCTCCTTACAATATCCGACAATAAATAGATGTTAATTTTAAATGGCATTTTTATGTAAAAATTATGTTTAAAAAATAGGCGAATAAAATTAAATCTTTAAGATAACTGCAATATAACTCATTTAATCTTCCCTGCGCTGAGGCACTGTTTATACCGTCAATTCGCCTTGCTTGAGCTTCAGTGCTTACTATATAAAAGGGAACGATCATGTTTAAAAAAACGACATTGGCTTTAGCAGTATTAGGGTTATTGGGAACCTCCGCTGCCCAGGCAGCATTAGTATATGATCAAGATGGCACTACGTTAGATATTTATGGCCGTATTGCCATGGGGTTTGAAGGTGGTGGTGCTAAAAACGGCGTAGATAACGGTGAAGAATTTCGTAACTTTGGCTCGCGTTTGCGCTTTACTGCAGGCCACCAAATTAATAGCGATCTTCGGGGTATTGCCCGCGTTGAATGGCGCTTCAGTGGCGATGAGCGCAGCCAACCTGGTTTTAACGAAGTTCGCAATAGCTACCTTGGTTTAGAGAGCCAGCAGTACGGTACTTTTTTGGCCGGTAACTATGATAGTTTTTACGATAAACACGTCATGACCCCGTTCGATGTATATATCGAGCGCGGTTATGAATTTGCTGGCGGTGGCTTGCAGGCACGTGGCGATTCGTTGGGCTATATCTCTCCCAATATGGATGGCTTTCAAGCCGTTTTTTCAGCTAAGCACTTCTCCGAACGTGGATTGGCTGAAGCTGACCAGACCAGCCAGGGCAGCGTAGTTGCGACTCAGGGGGGTGTCGTGTATTCCACTGGGCCTGCACGCTTGGCGCTGGGGTATGTAGAAGACACTGTACGTGGTGGCGGTAACGGTGAAACTCGTTTTGGTGCTACCGCTGCTTTCGATATCAATGATGCATTTGCGGCTCGCTTGGGTTACGAAACCCGTAGCGATAGTGACCGGTTCGGTGGCGGTTTCGATAAGATTGGTGTGGGCGCTACTTACGCTATCGACGCATGGCGGTTCTATTTGGACTACTACAACATTGACCTAGATAATGCTGATAATGATCGTGACGCCTGGGCTGCCGCCGCGCATTATAAGCTAACCAATAACTTTGATGTGTTTGTTGAGCTTAATGATGCTAATCGAGATGCAGTAAATGACTTTGAAGATGATGTTTATTATGCGGTAGGGGCACGCTATCACTTTTAAAAGATAGTTTTAATTGTGAAGCTATAAGGTTTATTGATTCAAGAGATAGCTTGGATTAAGTTTTTCTTTTGGTGTGCTCGCTTCTTTCGTTGTTTGCCGGTGTGAAGTATTTCACACCGGCTTTTTGCGTTTTTTATGCTACCATTATTGAACTTATTAAGGAGGTTATTATGGTTTCTACGGTTGTGATTACTGGAGCTAACCGAGGTGTTGGGCTCGCTCTTGCCGAGCACTATCATAAAGAGGGGTGGCAAGTGGTGGGTGTGTGCCGCCAAACCTCTCACGAGCTGCAGCAAGTGGCGAATAAGGTAGTAGACAACATCGATGTGACGCTTGCCGCTGATATTGCGACCCTAGCCAATGCGCTTGCCGACGATACTATCGACCTGCTGATTAACAACGCTGGCCTTTTGCAAGATGACGTATTGGGAAGTGTGGATGTCGACAGCTTGCGTCTGCAGATGGAAGTCAATGCTTTCGCACCGCTACGGGTAACCGAAGCGCTGCTGCCGCTGATGGTGCAGGGCAGTAAGATCGCTAATATTACTAGCCGGATGGGCTCAATTGCTGATAACGATTCCGGTGGGCGTTACGGTTACCGTGCTTCTAAGGCAGCGCTTAATGCGTTTGGCAAATCATTAGCGATTGATTTAAAAGGACAAGGGATTGCAGTGGCGCAACTGCACCCAGGCTATGTACAAACGCGGATGGTGAACTTCGGTGGGCTTATCTCACCCCAGCAAGCTGCTGCAGGCATTGTGTCGCGTATTGAAGCCCTGACGCTTGAGAATAGTGGTAGTTTCTGGCATAGCAATGGTGAAGAGTTGCCCTGGTAGCGGATATCAGGGCAACGTGTCTAAGGGTCTAGATAACGCGTTTGCGTATCCAGGCGCTTATCTGCTCTACGCTGATGACAACAACAAGAATAGCAATGATGACGCTAAGGGCTTGGTCGTAGCGGAAAAGGTTCATAGCTGCAGATAGTTCGACGCCAATGCCTCCAGCGCCGACCAACCCCAACACTACCGCGCTGCGAACGGCTTTTTCTACGGAAAAAAGGCTGGTGGCAACAAATGAGGGCGTACATTGCGGCAGGACGGCTCCGGCGATGACACTACTGCGAGAAGCGCCGGTAGCGGCAAGCGCTTGGCCAGGTCCGGGGTCTATCTCCTCAATGCGCTCTGAGAAAAATCGTGCGCAAAAGCCAATGGTGTCCATAACAATCGCCAAAATACCGGCTAGCGGACCTAATCCCACAGCGACGACGAAAATGAGTGCCCAGATGAGATCGGGTACTGTGCGCAGCGTGGCAACGATATTGAGTGCCAGTATGCGAATGGCTGGATGGGGGCTGGTGTTCCGTGCGCAAAGCAGTGCCATGGGAAGGCTGAGCAGGACGCCAAACACGACCCCGACTAATGCCATTTGGAAGGTTTCGAGCATTGCTGAGGCAATAATGTCCCAGCGGCTAAGGTCAGGCGGAAAAGCTTCGCCTAGGAAGGTGCCAAGATTGGCAATACCGCGCAATAAACGCTCCGGGTGAATATTAGCGCCGTAGAAGCCACTGATGAAAAAGGCTAGAAAGCCAATGATTAACACAAAGGCTATGGGCGAAGGGCGTTCAAACCTCGGCGGTAGTGAGGAGCGTATTGGTTCGCTCATCGGACATCTCCTGGCGGGTAACTTCATAGAGAGCTGCGATGTCATGATCGCTCACATCTCCAGTGGCGCGGTCAAAGCTTAACGTGCCGCTATGCAAGCCAATAAGCCGTTCACCATACTCGCGGGCAAGGTCGATCTGATGAAGGACACACAAGACACTCATCTGGCGCTCTTTAACGATGGACCACAGCAGCTCCATCACTTCTTTGCCAGCCTTAGGGTCAAGGCTGGCAACAGGCTCGTCAGCTAGCACAATTTCGGCGTCTTGCATGAGCATGCGTGCAATAGCAACACGCTGCTGCTGGCCCCCCGATAAGGTGTCTGTGCGTCTGGGGGCTAAGTGTGCGAGGCCCACTCTTTCGAGTGCTTCCATGCCTTGGTAACGAGCCTGACGCGAGGCCGTTTTAGCGTAACTAGCCCAAAAACCGTGCCGCCCCATCAGCCCAAACAGTACGTTCTGGAGTACGGAAAGGTTTCCGACCATATTGAATTTTTGAAACACGCAGCCAATCCGCTGGCGCAGCGCACGAAGCTCGCGCCGGGGGGCCTTCTGGATATCGACACCGTCGAGAATTAAGGAGCCCCCAGTTGGTTTTTCCAGCCCTGTGAGGCATTTCATCAACGTAGATTTGCCACAGCCGTTATGGCCTAGAATGACGACACCTTCGCCAGGGCTCACCGAAAAAGTGAGCCCATTGAGCGCCTGCGTGCCGTTGGGATACGTTTTGCTAACGTTCTCAATCAGCAGTTGCATGAAGCCCCCATCAGTCGTTAAGTCCTAGCAGTGCATAGGAGTCACGAACGATGTCGTACTCGCTGTCATCAACACGGGTCATTTCCGCGCCGATGTACTTGTCACGCTCCCCAGGCGCCAGAATCGCCTGGAGTAAGCCGTCGGGGTCTTCCATGAAAGCTTCTTGAATAAAGCTGACGCATTCACTTGAAAGGTGTGGCCCCGCCACAATGGGGTCACCCGGCATATCCTGGCCACGAGCAATAATCCGGTAGTTTTCTTCGCCGTGCTGCTCCACGAAAGGTGCAAAGTCACGTACGCCAGTACCCACCGCATCTACTTCCCCTGAGGCAAGTGCTTGCATGCGGGCGCCGTCCAGCAGGGTAATTTGCAAGTCACGGTCAATATCCAGCCCAGCTTGATCCAACATGTAACTTGGCATGATATGACCAGTAGTCGAGCCGTGATCTTTCATAGCGACATGCTTACCGCGAAGATCCTCAAGGGACTCGATACCGCTGCCCGTAGGGGCAATGAATACTGAGTAGTAGTCTGGACGAACAATCGCACTGATGGGCTGAACACCTTCGACACGCGCCGCCATTAGCACGTATTCAGATGGACCCGCTAAGACGATGTCTACCTGCTCAAAGCGCAGAGCGTTGATCGCGGTCGTGCGATTTCCAACGGGAAAAAACTCAACGTCAACGCCAAGGCGATTTTCCACTTCCGTTACAAAATCGTGGAAGGCTCGCTGTAATTCTTCGGTGCCCTCAATGCCGGTATCCGCAAAGCGTAGCGTGGCTGGGCAGGAGTCGGCGGCTTGAGCGTTCCCAGCAGTGGCAATTAGCGTGGCCGCAAACAGTGGAACAAAAGCTTTCATTTCGTTTTTCCTTTATGTTGTTCAACTACGGATTGCATGCGCCTTATCATGACCAGGGAACATTGCGAACGAGTAACAGCTTTGTTTCATTCTGATGTCTTACGCTGGACGGCGATTACGGTTGGCTTGTGAGTGTTGTCACTGTTTTGTCAGGCGCGGATGGCATGCTGACGGTAAACCAGGATATTGATATGAAAGGAGTCATTAAAATGCGTTCTCACTACTATGGCATTGCGCTAGGGACAGCCTTATTCGTCACCGTTCCTACTGCGTTTGCGGATGATTACACCCTCACGTTGTTTCACACCAACGACCTACACGGGCGAACCGACCAATACCCTCAGTTAATCACTACGTTAAATGAGGCCCGAGAGCAGTACGGCGAAGGGCTGTTGTTGGACGCGGGCGATATCTTTTCGGGTACCCTTTATTTCAATGAGTTCCAGGGCCAGGATGCTCTCGAATTTATGAATTTAATGGGGTATGACGCCTTTGTGCCTGGCAACCATGAGTTTGATTTAGGCGATCCGGAAGAGGGTCATCAAGCGCTGGCAGCATTTTTTGCGGGTGCAGAATTCCCCATTTTAGGCGCCAACCTGGATTTCTCTGCAGCCTCGGAATTTGCTGACATGCTGGGCGAGTCAATGAGTGCAGATCCTCAGGCGGGAAGGCTTTATGACGGCATTATTGTTGAGCATAACGGCGAGCAGATTGGCATCTTTGGGCTAAGTACTCAGGATAGCGAGACCATCTCAAGCCCCGGTCAAATCACCATCAGCGATTATCGTCAGGCTGCTGAGGAGATGGTGGCAAGCTTTGAAGATCAAGCCGTCAACAAAATCATTGCCTTGACCCATCTTGGCTACGATAGCGACCCCAGCGTGGGTAACGACCTGCTCTTGGCCGAGTACGTCGAAGGCATTGATATTATTATTGGCGGCCACAGCCATACGGAATTATCGCCGCCCACCTTGCTGACTGAAAACCGTGCCGGTGAAACAGTATCGCCGACGGTGATTGGTCAGGCGGGGGAGTATGGTCAATACCTCGGTGTCATGCAGGTCACCTTTGATGCAGAGGGTGTAGTGGTGGATGTGAACGGTGAACTACTCGCCGTTGATGAGCGCGAGGCAGACGCCGATGCTGCAGAGCGGCTTGAACCTTATACCGCTGCCATTGAAGAGTTACGCGATACCCAGGTTGGCGCCAAGGTGATTGCCACGTTACCCAACCCACGTCATGGTAACGATGACTCACGCAGCGTTCGCGCAAATGAGACAGCGCTGGGTAATTTAATCGCCGATGCTCAGTTGTATGCCGCTCACAAAGTGGCACCGGAAACGGCGTTGGCCATCCAAAACAGCGGCGGCATCCGTGAGGCACTTGAGAGCGGGGATGTGTCGGTGGGGGATCTAATCACTGTGCAGCCGTTTGGCAACCGCTTAACGCTGTTAGACGTGACTGGCGCTGAACTGCGGGAAACGTTTGAAATTGCGTTGGCCGACGCCCCCAATGAAAACGGTGGGTTTCTGCAGGTGTCTGCTGGAGTGAAGCTGGTGTATGACAGTCGTAAACCAGCGGGTGAGCGCGTGGTGACTCTGGAAATCGCTCAGGAGGGTGCGATGCAGGCCATCAACCCGGAGCGTACTTATACCATCGCTACCAATAATTTCACTGCCACCGGCGGCGATAGCCACTCTGTTTTAGGTGCCGCTTACGAAGATGGCCGCAACACCATCGTTGGTAACACTGATTGGGAAATGCTGCGTGACTATATGGTGGAGCGTAAAGAAGTGTTCTACCAAGTCGAAGGGCGGATTACTGATGTCGCTCAAGAGTAGCCAGCTGAAGAGAATGTAGCTGAAGAGAGTGTGGCCCAGGAAGCGTCGCAGCGAGCGCTGGGCCACTGTTAGCCTTTACTCATCAATGATGCTTTCAAAGCCGCCAA
>NZ_REBQ01000236.1 GCF_007692655.1 Halomonas sp. | reverse complement strand
CCTAAACCTGCCCATAACGCCCAGCGGCCTCACCTAACCAGCGGCGCACCAGCACGGCGGTGACGTCGGCGTTGCCCTGTAGCGTTTGGGCAAGCGCTGTTACCCGCTCTAGCAAGTCAGCATCGCGCTCAAGATCGGCGATTTTCATCTGCGCCAGACCAGTTTGACGGGTGCCGAGCACTTCGCCGGGGCCGCGGATTTCCAGGTCTTTCTCGGCGATGCGGAAACCGTCGGTGGTTTCGCGCATCACCGCCAAGCGCTGGCGGGAACTCTTCGACAGCGGTGGATGATAGAGCAGTACGCAGAAGCTTTCCGTGCTGCCCCGGCCCACGCGGCCACGTAGCTGATGAAGCTGGGAAAGCCCCAGGCGCTCGGGATTTTCGATAATCATCAGGCTGGCATTAGGCACATCCACCCCCACTTCGATCACCGTAGTGGCAACCAGCAGATCCAGCTCCCCCTCTTTGAAGGCGGTCATCACCTCGGCTTTTTCACTCGATTTCATACGCCCGTGGATCAAGCCTACGGCCAGCTCGGGCAGTGCCACGGTCAGTTCATCCCGGGTGACTTCGGCGGCCTGGCACTGCAGCACCTCGGATTCATCGATCAGCGTGCATACCCAGTAAGCCTGGCGGCCTTCGCTGCAGGCCAGGCGAATGCGCTCGACTACTTCGGGGCGGCGCTCGTCGGGCACCACCACGGTTTTCACCGGCGTACGGCCAGGGGGCAGCTCGTCGATCACCGAGACATCCAGATCCGCGTAGGCGCTCATGGCCAGGGTGCGGGGGATCGGCGTGGCAGTCATGATCAGTTGATGCGGAGTTAACCCGCCCGCCTCGCCTTTCTCGCGCAGCGCCAAACGCTGATGCACGCCAAAGCGGTGCTGCTCATCAATAATCGCCAGTCCTAAACACTGAAAGTGCACGTCATCCTGAAACAGCGCATGGGTGCCCACCACCATGCGCGCACGGCCGTCGGCAATCGCCGCCTTGGCATCCAGCCGCGCTTTGCCTTTAAGCTTGCCCGCCAGCCACGCCACTTCGATGCCCAGCGGCTCAAACCAGGCTTTAAACGAGCGGTAGTGCTGCTCAGCGAGGATTTCAGTCGGCGCCATGATCGCCGCCTGACAGTTGCCCGCCAGGGCACACAGCGCCGCCATGGCCGCCACCACGGTTTTACCCGAGCCCACATCGCCCTGAATCAAACGTAGCATGGGCGCTGGGCGGCTTAAGTCGTGGCCAATCTCTTCCAGCACTCGTCGCTGGGCACCGGTCAATGCAAATGGTAATTGGGCCAGGAAACGCGCCTGAAAGCTTCGCCCAGACGGCAGTGTCGGCGCACCATCGGCCTGTATGCGCAGGCGCACCTCGCGCAGGCTTAGTTGATGGGCGAGCAGCTCTTCCAGCGCCAGCCGCCGTGTGGCGGGGTGCTGGCCGAAGGTTAATTGCTCTATATCCACGTCGGGCGGTGGCTGGTGCAGCAGGTGCAGGCTGGCGTGCAGGCCCGGTAGTTGAAAGCGCTGAAGTAGCGCATCAGGGATGACATCAGGAAGTGACTCTGGAGCATTGTCCAGTAACCCAAGGGCCTGCTGAGCTAGAGCACGCAGGCGAGGCTGGTTCAAGCCTTCGGTGGTGGGGTAGATCGGCGTGAAGTACTCCTCCACCGGGGTTTCACTGCCCCCCATTAGCCGGTACTCCGGATGATAGATCTCTAACCCGGTCGCCCCGGCCCGCGCTTCACCGAAGGCGCGCACGGTCGCACCGGGGCGCAGCTGTTGTTGCTGAACAGGCGAGAAGTGAAAAAAGCGTAGACTCAAGATACCGCTGGCATCCCGCAGGCGCACCAGCAGACTACGACGGCGCCCTTTCACCACGTCGCAGGCGGTCACTTCGCCTTCAATTACCGCCTCTTGCCCGGCACGCAAAAGGCCGATGGGCGTTAGCCGTGTCCGGTCCTGATAGCGTAGCGGCAAATGAAACAGCAGATCGCTAACGCGCTCAATGCCCAGCCGACCAAGTTTCAGCGCCAGCGCTTCGCCCACGCCTTTCAGCGCGGTAATGGGCGCAGAGAGATCGCTCATGGGGCGCTTTTCACAGCCTTGGCAGGCTGCCGACAGTGACTGATTGCCTGAATTAGCGCCTCAATGGCTTTGGGGCGTGGAAAGCTCGCCCGCCAAGCAATCGCCACGGTGCGCGAGGGCGCTGGCTCAACAAAGGGCCGACTGACGAGCATGGCATTTTCATACTGATCGGTGCCCAGGGCAGACTGCGGCAGCACCGTGATACCCAAGCGGGAAGCCACCATATGGCGAATGGTTTCCAACGATCCACCCTCAGCAATGAGCGTGTTATTGGGGCTGTTCAGCTTTTGGGTAATCGCCGGGCAGGCCTCCAGTATTTGATCGCGGAAGCAGTGGCCTTCACCGAGCAACAGCAGGCGCTCTTCCAGCAAATCTTCTTTATTGATCGCTGCCCGCTCGACCCAGGGGTGATTGGCAGGAATCAGTACTTCGAAATCTTCATCGTAAATCGGCTTGGTGACCACGTCTGTCTCAGTGAACGGCAGCGCTACAATAATCACATCCAGCTCACCGCTTCTTAACTTGGCGCGCAGCGTACCGGTCATGCCCTCTTCAATATACAGCGGCATCTGCGGCGCCGCGTGGGCAAGCGCGGGCACCAGGTGGGGAAACAGGTAGGGCCCAATGGTGTAAATCGCCCCGATGCGCAGCGGATTAGCCAGCTGATCTTTGCCTGCGCTAGCCAGTTCAAAAATCAGGCTGCTCTGTTCCAGCACACGCTGGGCCTGGGCAACGATTTTTTCGCCCAGCGGAGTCACCTGCACGGTGGATTTGGAGCGCTCAAACAGTGGCGTTTCAAGCTCATCTTCCAACTTCTTCACCGCCACCGACAGCGTGGGCTGAGAGACATGGCAGCGTTCAGCCGCACGACCAAAATGGCGTTCCTGGGCAAGGGTTACGATGTAGCGAAGTTCTGTTAAAGTCATAGCGGTGCCAGTGGCATCCTCTCGTAGCAGCTTGTGACGATGGTTTTTAAGTACATGGGTTTGTAACTACATGGGTTTGTAAGCACATGTGTGTACCCAGTACAAAAAACCTAGCATCATGACAGACAGCGGGACGGAAATGGACAAGCAAGCTCTGCTGACTGTGTTTTGACGGATAGTTTGATTAACCGACAATGTCATATTTGGTAGAGACTTTGTATCTAATAGGGAATATTAATTAAGAGGAGTGAGCACGGTGAAGCTAACCGTACTGATTATCGGCTGTGGCGATATAGGGATCAACCTCGGACGCGAGTTGCTGGATGAAGGGCACCGGGTGATTGGACTACGTCGCAACGTCGACGCCTTGAAGGGCACCGGGATTAAACCGCTAAAGCTGGATTTAAACGACCTTGAAGACGCTGATGCCACAAGTCTTCCCCATGCCGACTATGTGGTCTATACCGTGAGCGCTGACCGCTTTGAGGAGAGTGCCTACCAAAGCGCTTACCCCGAAGGCCTAAAGCGCGTGCTGAGCGTGATGGAGCAGCATAAAACACCGCCGCGTCGGGTATTTTTCGTCTCTTCGACCAGCGTGCATGGACAGCAAGAGGGCGAAATCGTTAATGAAGAGAGCCCCACTGATCCTACCAGTTTCTCTGGCACGTTAATGTGCGAAGCCGAGCAGGCGCTGATTAACCATTCACTGCCTGGTACGGTGGTTCGTTTTTCAGGCATTTATGGCCCTGGGCGCGACCGGCTCATTCATCAGGTCGCTGAAGGCCGCGTGGCTGCGATCACCCCCGTTATCTACTCCAACCGCATTCATCGCGACGACTGTACCGGCATTATCGCCCACCTGATTCGCTATCAAGAGAGCGGCGAGCAGTTGGCAGATATTTATCTGGGCAGCGACTGCGAGCCCGTCACCATGCATAACGTGATGATGTGGCTTGCTCAGCAACTGAAAGTGGAAGCCAGCGAGACCATGCAGTCGCCGTTGCGCCGCCGAGCCAGCAAGCGTTGTGATAACCAGCGCATTATAGACACTGGCTATCAATTCCGCTTTCCCAGCTACCGTGAAGGTTATGCACAGGTGCTGAAAGAGGGTGGCTTTTTAGAAATTAACAAAGCCTAGGAAACCTCTGATCAGTCGCCGATAACCATAACGGCTTCTGCTTCCACCTGACTGCCTTTGGGCAGCGCTTTAACGCCCACAGCGGCGCGGGCAGGGAACGGCGCCGTAAAGAACTCCTCCATGACTTGGTTAACAATGGCAAAGTTATCCAAGTCCACCAGATACAGATTCAGTTTGACGATATCGCTTAGCGACCCCGCCGCTTCTTCACATACCGCTTGCAGGTTGGTGAAGACTTGGCGCGCCTGAGCTTCAAAATCCTCAGACACGATCGCCATGGTGGCGGGGTCTAGCGGAATCTGGCCGGAAAGATAAACGGTGTTGCCCGCTTTGATGGCTTGGGAGTATGGGCCAATAGCGGCGGGGGCTTTGCTAGTGTTGATGACAGCCTTATTGCTCATGCGATGTATCGCTCCTATCGTTTGTGATACCTAAATAAAAATACAAAAATAGAGTCATACTTAAAAAACAGACGGCTAAAAGTTATTTTATTAATTAAATCAATACGCTTCACGACCGATCAAGGATCAGCGTGGTGATGTCATCGTACGGCGTTAATTAGCGAGACGGGTAATTTTACCGACGTTGGGAAGATTACGGATACGCTTGATAATCCGCGCCAGGTGCACGCGCCCTTTCACTGACAGGGTCAGGTTCACTGTCGAGAGATGGGCATCACGCTCTTCAATACCAATACGCTCGATATTGGCATCGGCATCGGTGACTAGCCCGGCAAGCTCTGCCACCAGCCCGCGTCGGCTTTCAATCTCTATGCGCAGCGCGACGGGGAAGTCTTCATCAATCGTGTCTGACCACTCCAGCGCAAAGAGCTTATCGGGATCATTTTTATCAGCAAAGTTCTTATCACCCACGTTTTTGCACTCGGCGCGGTGAACTACTAAGCCTTTGCCGGTGGAAAGGTGGCCCACCACGGGGTCGCCCGGCAGTGGGTGGCAGCAGCGCGCAAAGTTGATCACCATGCCTTCACTGCCGCTGATCACCACCGCCTTACTGCCTTCAGCGCTCTCTGGATGCTGATAGGTATCATCACCGTGGGCCGCATCCACCAGGCGACGCGCCACGACATGAGTCATACGGTTGCCGAGCCCCAGCGACTCTAACAGCGACTCCTCAGAAGAGACGTCAAGCTCTTTGAACGCCCGCTTGATAGCACTCTCGTCGAGCTCTTCCAAACTGGTGTCAAACGGTGCCAAGGCTTTATTAAGTAGCCGCCGCCCCAGCATCACCGCTTCGGTCTGCTGCTGATATTTGAGCGCGTGACGGATCGCCGAGCGCGCTTTCGCGGTGGTCACAAAGTTAAGCCAGGCAAGGTTGGGGCGCGCGCCTGGGGCGGTAATAATTTCCAGCGTTTGACCGCTTTCCAGGCGCGTTGAAAGGGGCGCCAAATGGCGGTCAATACGACAGGCAATGCAGTTATTTCCGATATCCGTATGAACGGTATAGGCAAAGTCGATCACGGTAGCCCCCTGAGGCAGCTCCATAATGTCGCCTTTGGGGGTAAACACGTAGATATCGTCGGGGAACAGGTCATTTTTAACGTGTTCGATAAACTCTAGCGAATCCCCGGCGTGGCGCTGCATTTCCAACAGGCCTTTTACCCATGCACGGGCACGAGCGTGGCTGCCTTCCGCAATGGGATGTGAGGTTTGCCCCGCTTTATAAAGCCAGTGGGCGGCGATGCCGTTATTGGCCATGGCTTCCATTTCCCGGGTACGGATCTGCACTTCGATCGGCATACCGCGGGAACCAAACAGGGTGGTGTGCAAGCTCTGGTAACCGTTGGCTTTAGGAATCGCAATATAGTCTTTAAAACGCCCAGGCACTGGCTTATAGAGGTTGTGCACCACGCCTAAAATACGGTAACAGCTGGCCACATCTTCAGTAATAATACGAAACCCAAACACATCCATGATTTCGGCGAAGGGCTTGCGCTGGTCGCGCATTTTTTTATAGATCGACAGCAAATGCTTTTGCCGCCCGATTACCGTGCCATTAAGCCCGTCGCCATCCAGACTTTTTTGTAGCGATGACTGTATCTCCCGCATGGCGCTACGACGATGCCCGCGCGCGCTGGCCACCGCGCGCTTAATGCGCTCGGAGCGCATAGGGTGAATCGCTTGAAAGGAGAGATCCTCAAGCTCGATGCGGATGGTGTTGATGCCTAACCGCCCGGCAATGCGGGCATAAATTTCCAGCGTTTCGCGGGCTATGCGGCGCTTCTTATCCGGGCGCAGCGCGCCCAAGGTGCGCATGTTGTGCAAGCGATCAGCAAGCTTGACGATGATCACGCGGATATCCCGCGACATCGCTAACACCATTTTCTGGAAGTTTTCTGCCTGGGCAACGGCTTTGTCTTCAAAGGTGATTTGGGTCAGCTTTGAGACCCCGTCCACCAGTTCTGCCACCGGTTTGCCAAACTGTGCCTCTAAGGCTTTTTTAGAAACACCGGTATCTTCAATAACATCATGCAGCATGGCGGCCATCAAACTTTGATGATCCATGTGCATATTGGCGAGAATATTCGCCACCGCTAGCGGGTGGGTGACATAAGGCTCGCCAGAGCGCCGCCGCTGGCCATCATGGGCCTGCTCGGCGTAATAGAAGGCGCGTTTGACCTGCTGGATCTCGTCCGGGGGTAAATAGCCGCCAAGTCGATCGGCCAGGTCATCAATGGTGAACATCTACCGCGCCTCTCTATCGGTTCGTTGCAAACGTTAGTCGTCGATATGAGTGGGCGCCATTGCTGGGCGCGGACGAACGGCAGCCTCGACAGGCTCATCCAGCACGGTGTGGTCAACCAAGCCCGCAGCAATCTCACGTAGAGCCATGACGGTAGGCTTATCGTTTTCCCAAGGCAGTAGGGCATCGCGGGAACCGCGGGCCAACTGACGGGCACGCTGGGTGGAAATCATCACCAGCTTAAAGCGGTTTTCAACGTGGTCTAGACAATCTTCGACGGTTACGCGAGCCATGGGAGCCTTCCTTTAATGACGGAACCGGGCCGACGCCGTTATA
>NZ_REBQ01000234.1 GCF_007692655.1 Halomonas sp. | reverse complement strand
TAGCTCGGCTTTGGCAGCAGTCACATTTGGTTGAGGCGTATAAAGGAGACGAGTTGTTATAAGCATAGTGTAAGGAAGTTCAGGTGTTCAGTTTAATTTGTACGATTTTGTAAGACATTCGCTATAGTTTTTGTAAGAGATCTCTTAAAAATAGGCTGCTGAGTTGATTTTATTAGAAGATGCTGTAGTTTTCTGGGGTTCTAAAGTATGCGCTATAAAAAGTGCAATGCTTAACCCAAGGGACGTTGCCACTTTAATGAATAAGCAATAGTGGCTTGCGGCTGCTTTTTTAATTCAATTGCCTTTTTCAGTCGTCATGAAAAGGGGCAATCAATCATGGCGCCATTCGCTGTTTGATGACGCTTGTGTTTAGCCTTACTGGATCTCAGGCGCATGCCTTTATTTTTTTCTATTATCTCCAGCTTTCCTACCGTGATCTTTACGGTTCTGCTAAGCGTCTCCGTGCTTTATTGGCTAATTTCGTTGTCAGGGTTGGTCGATAGCGATGTCGGGGATGGTGACCTGGGTGATGGCGGCTCGTTAGATTTCGGTGGTTTGCTGGCAACCCTGGGTTTGCACGGCGTACCCCTGCCGCTGGTAGTCACTCTGCTGTCATTGACCGGCTGGCTGTTCAGCTATTTTGCGATGCTACTGCTAGGAACAAGCCTAAGCCCAGGAGTTTTGCTGTGGCTTTTTAATGTTGGCGTAATGATCCTTGGATTTGTTGTTGCCTCTATTACGACCTCCTTTCTCATTCGTCCTTTGCGCCCCTTGTTTCGCCCGGCTCTGACTAAGCCGACAGAACAACGGCTGATAGGCCGAGTGTGCACTATTCGCTCAGCCATGGCAGACAAGGAGCATGGCCGAGCCGATGCCCATATCGATGGTGACCACCTTATTTTGCAAGTGCGTAGCGACCCGCCGTTGGCGCGTGGTGAACGCGCCATCATGATCCAATACCTCGAAAATGAAGACGCGTACTGGGTTATGTCTGAAACAGCTTTCGAAGCCGGCTTAGCCGATTAATTGCCTTGTTGCTTTATAGGAGATAAAGATGGATTTGTCGTGGGTCATGCCGTTACTGATAGGTGTCAGTGTGATTGTTATTGCACTGATTGCCTTTCTTTCACTGTTTAAAGCCTTTTATCGAAAAATAGATCAAGGTCAGGCATTAATCGTTAATGACCTTTCCACGATACCGAAGGTCTATTTTACCGGTGCCATGGTGCTGCCCGTTGTCCACCGTTCAGAGGTTATGAAGATCTCTGTTATTACCCTTGAGCTTAACCGGACGGGTAAAGAAGGGCTGATTTGCCGCGATAATTTGCGCGCTGATATCAGCGTAGCGTTTTACCTGCGGGTGAATGCCACGGCTGATGATGTCTTGCGCGTTGCTAAATCCGTGGGTGTCGGCCGCGCCTCAGATCGCGATGCCGTTAATGAACTGTTTAATGCCAAGTTCAGCGAAGCATTGAAGACCGTCGGTAAAAAGATGGACTTCATGCAGCTCTTCGAAGAGCGTCAGCAGTTCCGCGACGCCATCGTTGAGACCATTGGCCAAGACCTTAATGGCTACATTCTTGAAGATGTGGCGATCGACTATTTAGAGCAAACGCCGAAAAGCTCGCTGGATCCAAATAATATTCTGGATTCGGAAGGTATCAAATGCATCACCGAGATTACTGCTCGCCACAATGTTGAAACCAACCGCTTGGAGCGTGATCAAGAGCTGGAAGTTCAGCGCAAGAATGTCTCCGCTCGGGAAGCCGCGTTAGAGCTGGAGCGCACTCAGGCGGATGCCGAAGCGCGCCAGCGTCGTGAAATCGAAAGCCTGCAATCGCGTGAGCAGTCCGAAGCTGAGCAGGTGCTCCAGCAGGAGCGTGCGAAAAGTGAAGCCGCGCGGATAAAAACCGACGAAGAGCTGGCGATTGCCGAAGAGAATAAGCAGCGCCAGATCGAAATGGCCACCAAGGCTCGCGAGCGTGCGGTACAGATTGAAGAGGTGCGCATCCGTCAGGCCAAAGAGCTTGAGGACGTTACCCGTGAGCGCGCGGTAGAAATTGAACGAATCGGCATGGAAAAAGCGCTGGAAGAGGAGCGCAAAGAGATTGCCGAAATTACCAGCCAGCGTATTGCGGTTGAACGCAGCGTGGCGGAAGAAGAAGAGAATATTAACGATGTGCGCAACCGTGCTGAAGCGGAGCGTCAGAAGGTCACTCGCCTGACCGCCGCTCAAGCCGAAGCCGAAGAGCTCAAACTGAAAGAGGTGCGCGCAGCGGAAGCCGTGTTCGAGCGCTCCAAGCTGGAAGCGGAAGAGACGGTTATTCGGGCACAGGCCGAGCTGGACGCGGCAGAGAAGCGCGCTACGGCAGAAGAGAAGCAGGCGCGCGGTCATCAAGCCCTTGCTGCCGCAGACGGGCTTGCCGAAGCACAAGTATTGGAAGCGCGTGCTCACGCCCAGCGTAGCGAAGGCTTTGCCCAGGCCGAGGTTAAAACGGCCAATGCGAAAGCCGATGAAGATGCCGGTTTGGCAGAAGTGCGTGTTCTTGAACAGCGCCTTGAAGCCGAAGCGATGGGCGAGGAGAAACTGGGTACCGCGAAAGCACAGGCCCGTGAAGCAATGGCCAAAGCCGAAGCCAATGGCCTGGTCGAGAAGCTACGTGCTTACGACAATATGTCCGAAGAGGCTCGTCACTTCGAAGAGTTCCGTATGAACCTGGAAGTGCACGAAAAAGAGGTGATGGCGCAAATCGAAGCCCAGCGTATCGGCATGCTGGAGAATGGCAAAGTAATGGCTGCCGCGATGCACAATGCTAAGTTTGAGCTGATTGGTGGCGACAGCGATGTGTTTGAAAAACTCACCGCAGGCCTGGGCTATGGTAAAGCAGTGCAAGGCGTGCTTGATAAATCGCCAGCGCTGCAAGCTACCCTGGCGGGCTTGGCAAATCGTGCCTTGAACGCTGACGCAGGCAAATCCTCCGAATCTGCCTAAAGGGCAGGGTGGCTCTCTACGAGCCACCCCACCCTTGCCGGTAGTATCTGCCAAGCGGCCGGTGACATCTTTCCAAGACCGCAATCGTCACCCCATTGCGGTCTTTGCTATTTCTAGTGAGCACTTTTTCAGGATGAATACTATGTCGAAGGAGCACTCTTCGGTTGAAAATATCGTCAGAGAAAGCACCGCATTCGAGACGATTCAGCGGCGGTTGAGAACCCAGGGCGGCGAACTGGGCGCTTCGATCGGTAAGCTGAACGAAGCCCGCGCTGATGTTTTCGGTAGCAGTAGCATGTCGCTATTGGGCAGGGCTCGTGTGCGCACCGAAAATAATGCCATTGCTCGCGACATGGTACGTATTGGCGAGCAAATTCTGTTTGGCTTTAACGTGCAATTGGGGCTGCGTAAAGCATTAGAAGCGACCGATATCTTTGCGCTCTACTACCTCAAAGACGATGAAGAGGGGCTTGAGTTAAGTGAAGCACCGATGGCGGATAGCTTCCTCACCGAGAGCCGCTTTGTTCAGGATTTCAAAGAACTCCAGAAATACTACAGTCATGCCACGCTGGTTCAACTGGTCACCCTTAACAACAAGCTGCTGATTGCTTTTCAAATAGGTGAAAAACTTAGCGACCTGCGTGTTTTCCGCTGGGAATTAGCCGCGAGCGGCGAGGTGAGCCGCTATATTGATAACCGCGGCGAGCGCGACCTGGTTTTTCCGGATCGCTTTGCCTTTCCCTGGCAGACAGCAGGCCGGGATATGCAGGAGCAGGGCCGCGCCCCCCATCTGAATATCCTTGATACCGTCTTCGTTGATAACCTGCGCGGCAACATTACCTTCAAGATTGAGAACAACACCAGCAGCGGCGAAGGCATCTTTACCGATCCTGTAGAGTCGGACTCCCAGTCGCTGGATGATGCCACCTTTGAATATGCTGATCTCGGCGCGGTGGTGCTGATCCGCATTTTGCCCTTCAATGAGAAACAGTGGCGCTACTATGTTTTTAATCGTGGCGAGCAGCACGTTAAACGTGTCGATGCCATGGCGGGCTCGGTGGTTGAGCTGCCGGAAAACCACGGCCTGATTTTCCCTTCAGGCTACTATTTAAATACCGGTGATTTGACCACCTACGAAGTACCCGAGGAAGACCTGCGTTTCAAGCGCATGGTGCGCTCGCCAAACGGCGAAGACGTTCTGTATATCTTCTACGCGCCGCAAACCGGGCAGGTGGTGCTTTACCGCTATAACTTGATTCGCAAGCAGGTCGATACCCCCATGGTGGGGCATGGGGCGGCGATACTTGAAAACGGCCATCTGGCGATTTTTTATGCCGAAGATGAGCCAACACTGGTTCACCCCATACAGGTGTGGGCAACGCCCTTTATGTCGGAGCGCTTCCATGCCCAGGACGCGGTGCGCAACGACACGCCACTAGGCCGAATCGGCAATCCTGATCTGGTGCGCGGTATTGCCGAGCTCAATAGCATTGTGCAGCTCGCTAACGAGCAGCAGGCCTCCGAGCGTCACTTTAACGCCATTATTCGTCGGGTCGACCGCACGCTGAACCAGTTCCACTGGATTGGTGAAGCTGACTTTAAAACCATTCACACCGCGCTTGAACAGCTAAAGCACACCGCTGAGCTGATGCTCGATGAGTATGAGAAAGTTCAGGCGATTCGTGCTCAGACTGCTCAGGCGCTAGACGAGGTTGAGAAACAGCAGGCAGCGCTGCTGCGGGAACTCAAGCCCAGTAGTTGGAAAACCCCCGATCTATTCGTTACCTACCTGAAACACTTACGCGACCATCGTGGGCGGCTAATGGCGCTACGCGAGCGCCGCTACCTGGATGAGGAGCGCTTGCAGGCGTTAGAGCAAGCGCTGGATAAAGCGGAGCAGTCGCTTACCCAGCAGACCTTCAGCTTTCTTGCCCAGCCGGAAGCCTTGGACGGCTACCGTGAAACCCTGGCAGCGCTAAAAGAGCAGGTAGGCGAGGCGGAAAATCGCCAGCAGTTGGCAGAGTGTGTAGGGCGTTACCGCGAGTTGACGGCGGGTCTGGATATGATCCAAGGGCTGCTGTCGTCGATGTCCGGCGGCGATGCTATCGAGCAAACGCGGATCACCGAAAATATCTCCAGTATCTACGCCTCGATTAATCAGCAGCGCTCCGAGGCTGAGATCCGTCTAAGAGAGCAGGGGAGCGCAGAGGCTCAGGCGCAGTTTGCGGCCCAGATTCGGCTGTTTGAGCAGAGCCTGGCCAACGGTGTCGGCGCGCTGCGGGAGCCCGATGACTGCGATCAGTTAATGACCCGTATGCTCGATCAGCTCCAGGAGCTGGAGAGCCAGTTCGGTGAATTTGATGAATTTTTGACCACTATCCTTGAGCAGCGTGAAAGTGCCCATGAAAGCATCGAAGCACGTCGCCAGCAGCTGCAGGATGAGCGTCAACGCCGCGTCTCTACCCTAACCGACGCCAGTCAGCGAATCCTGGCCAATGTGGAGCGACGCACGGAGCGCTTTGAAACCCTGGAAGAGCTGCATAGCTTCTTCGCGGCGGATGCCATGGTGGGCAAAGTGCGTAGCATGGTCGATGAGCTACGCGAAATGGGCGGTAACCTTGAGGCGGATGATATCGCCGGGCGGCTACGCTCCTCCCAAGACGCTGCCATGCGTAGCGTGCGCGACCGTTCCGATATCTATGAATCCGGTGGCGATGTTATTCGCTTAGGCCCGCGTCATCGCTTCAGCGTCAACCAGCAGCATCTCGACTTAACCCTGGTGCCGCGCCAAGAGCGCATCATGCTGCACCTGACGGGCACCCAGTATTACGAGCCGCTGGAAGATGAGCGGCTGACCGAACTGCAAGATTACTGGGGGATGCTGCTGCCTTCCGAAAGCGCCGCTGTTTATCGCGCCGAGTACCTTGCCTACCGCTTTATGGGCGAGCTGGCGCAGCCCGGTGCTAAGCCGCTTAATGTGGAAGATTTCAGTGAGCTGCAGCGCCAGATTGCCAATTTTGCCTCGCCGCGCTACCGCGAAAGCTACGAAAAAGGTATCCACGATCACGATGCCGCGCTAATCGTACGCACCCTATGGCCAGCACGCCAAAGTGCCGGTTTGCTAGGCTTTGGGCCACTGCCCCGGGCGCTGGCGATGGTGTTCTGGGCCGACCGTATTCATGATGAAGAGGCGACCCGTAACCTGCGCGCCCGCTGTCTCTCGGCGGGTATCCTGTGTCGCATTATGAACAACGAGGATCTGCTAAACGCCTTGATCCAGGAAGTACAACCGCAGCTGGGTGCCTTTGTATCGGCACAACAGATCAACTGCTCGGTGAGTGAGATAAGCAGTGCCACTGACTTTCTGGTGCGCCAGTTGGCTGAAGAGGGGGAGCGCTTTCCGGTCACCCAGTATGCCGCCAGCCTGGTGGAGAGCTTTACCACCTCCATGCAGCAGCAGGGCCACTACGCACACTTCCAAGAAGCCTTGGCCGTGGTGGCGGGTAATCCTGGCACCCGCTGGGTGATCACTTCCCACTGGCTGCAGGCCCACGCGGGGCAAGCCAAGCAAGAGGCGTTGCTGCACTACCTGCCTGAAGCGATTGCCATGCTCAATACGGCCGATCGGTTAGCCACCGCGCCCCATAATGTCGAGCTGGCCTTCACCATTACCGGCTTGCTGGGCCAGCATGGGCGGCTTGAGCAGCAGGAGCTCACGCTTCAGCTCGACGACTTTCAGGAGCGGCTGCGCCACCATGAGCAGGTCGTTATACGCGACTGGACGGCACTGCAAGAGCGTCGTCAGCTCATTCTACGCGAGCAGCGGGAGCGGTTGAGGCTCGAAGAGTATCTGCCCAAACCGCTGAACTCCTTTGTGCGTAACAAGCTGATTACCGAAAGCTACCTGCCCATTATTGGCGATAACCTGGCTAAGCAGATGGGCACGGTAGGCGATACGCGGCGAACGGATAATAGCGGCTTGCTAATGATGATCTCGCCCCCCGGCTACGGTAAAACCACCCTGATGGAGTATGTGGCGAACCGCCTGGGGCTGATCTTTATGAAGATTAACTGCCCCAGCCTTGGCCATGATGTGACCTCGCTGGATCCTGACGCGGCGACGCACTCCACCGCCCGGGCCGAGCTGATCAAGCTCAACCTCGCCTTTGAGATGGGCAACAACGTGATGCTCTATCTGGATGATATTCAGCATACTCACCCGGAGTTTTTGCAGAAGTTTATCTCG
>NZ_REBQ01000192.1 GCF_007692655.1 Halomonas sp. | reverse complement strand
TATTAAGGAGCGTTATTAAAGAATGTATCAGTGCTGTAAATGCAGCCCGCATTCACGTTTCTCTTCTACCTTGGTGGGGTCGAAGTAGTCAAAATTATTGGGCAGGTTGTGTGCCTGTAGATACTGATACATATCTTTGGCGCTCCACTGCAGCAGCGGGGCGACTTTCAAAAGGCCATCGCTGTTGCGGCTAACCGGCTGCATTTTGGCGCGCTCAGGGGTATCTTCCGCGCGCAGGGCCGTGAACCATACGTCAGGCTGCATTTCACTCAGCGCGCGCTCGAAAGGCTCGATTTTAACTTCCTGAGTAAAGGCTCCGTGGCGTGGGTCATCAATACCCGGCATAGGGCCTTCCAGGGCTTCCCGGTGGGCACGGGTACGCTTAGGTACAAAGCTAACGATATTCAGGTTGAGCTGTTGAATCACCGCGTCGGCAAATTGATAGGTCGCTTCAGTGTTATAGCCGCTGTCCATCCACACTATGGGCATGTCTGGGCGCACCTGGCTGACCATGTGCAGAATGACCGCCTCAAAGGGGCGAAAGTTAGTGGTGCAAATAGGGCGCTCGCCTTGGCCCAGTGCCCATTCAATCAAGCCCTGTGGGTTGTTGGCAAACTCGGTGTTGATCGCATCAAGCTCTGAGGACATGCTGCCTCCTAATCGAAAGTAAAATAATAGTGACTAGGCTACCAAACTGGAGGCAACGAAACCCAATACCGTTTGGTTAGGCTTTTATATTCCTTTTTGATTTAGAATGCTTGCTGCTTATTCCAAAGCACCAATGAGATGGCGAATTTTGTCCAGCGTCTCGGTGTACTCTTCATCCCCTTGGGAGTCAGCCACCAAGCCCCCGCCGCCCCATACATGCAGCCGTCCTGCCTCTGCCACCATGGTACGAATCGCAATAGAGGTATCCATGCTGCCGCGTACGTCCACATAACCAAGGCTGCCGCAATAGACGCTGCGTTGGCAGGGCTCTAGCTCATCAATAATTTGCATGGCACGAATCTTGGGCGCACCGGTAATCGAGCCGCCCGGAAATGCTGCTTCCAGAAGTGCGAGCGGGGTATAGCTATCGGCCAGTGTTCCCTGGACGACGCTGACGAGATGGTGCACGTTCGGATAACTTTCCAAGCGGCACAGTTGGGGAACTCGAATGGAGCCTGGCTGGCACACACGACCAAGATCATTGCGTAGCAGATCGACAATCATCACATTCTCAGCGCGGTCTTTATGACTGCTAAGCAACTCCTCGGCTAACGCTTGGTCTTCTCCCTGGGTAGCGCCCCGGGGGCGAGTGCCCTTAATTGGCCGCGTTTCGACCTGTCGATTGCGGCACTGAATAAACCGCTCGGGAGAAAGCGAAAGAACCGCTTTATCTCCCCACGCCATAAAGCCTGAAAAGGGGGTAGGCGTCGCGTTTCGCAATTGCAGGTAAGCCTGCCATTCATCCCCTTGATAGTCGGCGTAAAAACGCTGAGCCAAATTGATTTGGTAGCAGTCACCGGCTCGAATATAGCGTTGCACAGCATTAAAACGCGAAACGTATTGGGCGTGGCTGAGCTCGGCCTGAAAGTTATTACTGAGTTTAAAGCTCCCTACCTGCTTAGGCGGCTGTGTTAGCCACTCTTGCACTTGCTTTGTGCGCCTTGGCCCCGCAATCAGCCACGCCTGCCGGGCCACGTGATCCAGAGTGATACACCAGTCGTAAAGACCTACTCGGGCTTGTGGAAGGGTGACGGCAGTTGCCTGATGAGTAGGGATAGATAGCGACGTGCGCCCTAAATCGTAACTCCAGTAGCCAATTAAACCTCCTAAAAAGGGTAATTCAGTAGACACATCAGGTAGGGCAAGTTGATCAAGTAACCATTGCTGCAGGGCAAACGCATCGTCGCACAAGTGTGTTGGAGGGGTCAGCTGCTCGGAAACAACATGGGGTGTGCCATCGCTTGATACTTCCAGGGTAGCGAGCGGGTCGCTGCTGATAATGTCATAACGACCAGTAGCAGTGGGGCGGCCACTATCCAGCAGCACCGCGTCCGGGCGGGTGCGCAGGCAGGCAAACAGTCCCAAGGGGTCGGGATAATAGGGCAGGGCAGTTATTGTCAACGCCGTGGTCATGAAGCAAACGCCTAGCCAGTAGAAGGCGTGCCATTTTAGAGGGACTTAAACAATCACACCAGCGGCACCCTTCGACGCCTTTCTCACGCATCGCCAACAGCTTGCTTAAATCTTGGATTGCTAAAAGCAACAACAGGCTGATAAGTCTTGATTGTTGACAAGGAAGGTGGGGGATAAAAGTAGAATACAACGAAAGGCGTATAAAATCGGCTAATAAGGTTGGTTGACGGTTCAATTGGCACGCGCTAGAGTTTAATAACTTTTCAATTGTCGACAATCAATCATGGCGCTATCCATTTCACACTCTTTATCCACCGCTGACGTTTCATCGGCGAGCGAGCCTCCTGAGGTGCGCACGCTTGCCGAGCGGGTATTTCATCAACTTCAGGACGCGATTGTGCGCGGTGAGCTGGCGCCTGGCAGTAAAATTACTGAGCCCGGGCTATCAAAAACCTACGGTATCTCTCGTGGGCCGCTACGCGAGGCGATGCGACGCCTGGAGGCGCATCGCCTGATTGAGCGTGTACCTCATGTGGGCGCGCGGGTGGTTAAGCTCTCCATGAAAGAGCTCTTGGAGCTCTTTGATCTGCGTGAAGCGTTAGAAAGTATGGCGGCCCGTCTTGCGGCCGAGCATATGTCGCCTGAAGAAGTGCAAGGCTTGCGGGATGTGCTGGCGCTGCACGAAGGTCAGGCAGATTTAAAGCGGGGAGAGGCTTACTACCAGCGAGAGGGCGACCTCGATTTCCACTACTGCATCGTGCAGGGCAGCCACAATAAGATGCTAATGAACCTGCTCTGTGATGACCTTTATTACCTTGTGCGCCTTTATCGCACCCAATTTAGTGCCAGTGGTACCCGGCCCCAGCGTGCCTTCGTTGAGCACCATCGCATTGTCGATGCCATTGAAGCAGGTGATGCGGAACTCGCTGAGCTACTGATGCGTCGCCATGTTAGCGCCTCCCGGGCAAACGTCGCTGACCGCTATGCGGCGACACTTGAACAGTCAGGGTCTAAATCGTAACGCTAACATATTGCTAAGAAAACGCTAAAACAACGCTAAAAATAGTTAAAACAATACAACCGGAGAAATACCTCATGCCTCAGATGACTCCCGGCGGCCGCTTTCGGGCCGCGCTTGACGCTAACCGCCCGCTGCCGATTTTAGGCACCATTAATGCCTACACGGCATTGATGGCCGAGAAAGTCGGCCATCAAGCCATTTACCTTTCCGGCGGTGGGGTTGCCAATGCGTCGTTCGGCCTGCCGGATCTGGGTATGACGACCATGAATGATGTGGTGGAAGACGCCCATCGTATTTGCGGCGCGACCGATGTGCCGCTACTGGTGGATATCGATACTGGCTGGGGCGGCGCCTTCAATATCGCCCGTACCGTTAAAGAGATGCAGCGTGCTGGTGTGGCAGCGATTCATATGGAGGATCAGGTCGCGCAAAAGCGCTGTGGGCACCGTCCTAACAAGGCGATTGTTTCTCAGCAGGAGATGGTCGACCGTATCAAAGCAGCGGCGGATGCCAAAATTGATCCTGACTTCTATTTGATTGCCCGTACCGATGCATTTCAGAAAGAGGGGCTTGATGCGGCCATTGAGCGGGCCAATGCCTGTGTTGAAGCGGGCGCGGATGCCATCTTCGCCGAAGCGGTGCACACCCTGGACGATTACAAAGCTTTCTGCCAGCGGGTCAATGCACCGATTCTAGCCAATATCACCGAATTTGGCGCGACACCGCTATTTACGCAAACGGAGCTTGGAGACGTTGGCTGCCGCATGGTGCTTTACCCGCTCTCTGCGTTCCGCGCCATGAACGCTGCGGCGCTACAGGTCTATCAAAGCATTCTTGATAACGGCCACCAGAAAGAGGTCGTGCCGCTGATGCAAACCCGCGACGAACTCTACGACTTCCTGAACTACCACGACTTTGAGCAGAAGCTGGATGCTTTGTTTGCCGAGAAAGGTGATGACCAGTAAGCCAACTGGTGAGAGGGCAGGTTGGGGCGAGGGTCTTTCGACCAGGGATGTCGAAAGTAGCGCCCAGGGATGGGTTCACAGCGCCCTCGCGGAAACCTGCCCTCGTCGCCGAGGCAGCTTTGGCTAAATTAATGAAATACACAATTTAAAATAAAAGCAGTAATAGGAGACACACCATGGCTGATAAACCCGTGACAGGTGCAGGACTGCGTGGCCAGAGCGCTGGTTCCACCGCGCTATGTACAGTAGGCAAAACAGGTTCAGGCCTGACCTACCGTGGTTTCGATATCAAAGAACTGGCTGAAAAAGCCAAATTTGAAGAGGTCGCTTACCTGCTGTTAAAAGGCAAGCTGCCCAATCAAACCGAGCTGGATGACTACATCGCCAAGCTGAAAAGCTTGCGTGGGCTGCCCGATGCGCTGAAAACAGTGCTTGAGCAGATTCCCAAAGACGCGCACCCGATGGATGTGATGCGCACCGGCACCTCCATGCTGGGAAATCTTGAAACCGAGGAAAACTTCGACCAGCAGCAGGACGTTTCTGATCGGCTGCTAGCGGTGCTGCCCTCGATCATCTGCTACTGGTATCGCTTCTCCCATGACGGCGTTCGCATTGATACCGAGACGGATGATGACTCTGTGGGCGGTCATTTCCTGAATATGCTGCGCGGCGAGCCTGCGTCTGAACTGCATGCGCGGGTAATGAACGTATCGCTGATTCTCTATGCCGAGCACGAGTTTAACGCCTCAACCTTTACTGCTCGTGTATGTGCCTCGACGCTTTCGGATATGCACTCCTGTGTAACCGGCGCAATTGGCTCGCTGCGTGGCCCGCTACACGGTGGCGCAAACGAAGCGGCGATGGCGATGATCGAAAACTGGCAGTCGCCGGAAGAGGCTGAAAGCAAGATCATGGGCATGCTGGAGCGCAAAGATAAGATTATGGGCTTTGGGCATGCGATTTATCGCGAGTCTGATCCACGCAATGCGATTATCAAAGAGTGGTCCAAAAAGCTCTCTGATGACGTAGGTGACAAAGTGCTCTATGCCGTTTCTGAGCGTGTAGAAGCCGTGATGTGGCGGGAGAAGAAACTGTTCTGTAATGCTGATTTCTTCCACGCAAGTGCCTATCACTTTATGGATATTCCCACCAAGCTATTTACGCCGATATTTGTGATGTCACGACTCACCGGCTGGGCAGCCCATGTGTTTGAGCAGCGCGCCAACAACCGCATCATTCGCCCCAGCGCCGACTACACCGGTCCCGAAAAGAGCGAGTGGGTGCCGATTGAAGCACGCAGCTAACCGCTATCTCCCGGCAGCGACTGCTGCCGGTGTACGGTTTCTTTACCCACTTCAATGAGTGCGCCTGCTATGAATACCCATTACCGAAAACCACTGCCAGGCACGGAGCTTGAATTTTTTGATGCTCGCGAGGCGGTGGAAGATATCCAGCCTGGTGCTTATGCACAGCTGCCTTACACCTCCCGCGTACTGGCGGAACAGCTGGTGCGCCGCTGTGACCCTGAGTTACTCACCGATGCACTAAAACAGCTGATCGAGCGCAAGAGCGATCTGGACTTTCCCTGGTACCCAGCCCGTGTGGTGTGTCATGACATCCTTGGCCAGACCGCACTGGTCGATTTGGCTGGGCTACGTGACGCCATTGCTGAGAAAGGCGGCGATCCTGCCAAGGTTAATCCCGTGGTGCCCACCCAGCTGATTGTCGATCACTCCCTGGCAGTGGAGCACGCAGGCTTTGAAGAAGGCGCCTTTGAGAAAAATCGCGCTATCGAAGATCGTCGCAACGATGACCGCTTTCACTTTATCAATTGGACCAAGACAGCGTTTGAAAACGTCGATGTGATTCCACCGGGTAATGGCATCATGCACCAGATCAATCTGGAGAAGATGTCGCCGGTGGTGCAGAACCGCGACGGCATTGCCTACCCCGATACCTGCGTGGGTACCGATAGCCACACGCCAATGGTGGATGCTCTGGGCGTTATCTCGGTGGGCGTCGGTGGTCTTGAAGCCGAAAGCGTAATGCTCGGTCGGGCTTCCATGATGCGTCTTCCGGATATCGTCGGCGTGAAGCTGACCGGCAAGCTGCAGCCCGGCATTACCGGCACGGATATGGTACTGGCAATTACCGAGTTTCTTCGTAAAGAGCGGGTGGTCGGTGCCTACCTGGAATTTTATGGTGAGGGGGCTGATGCGCTAACCGTCGGCGATCGGGCCACTATCTCTAATATGACCCCCGAGTATGGTGCCACGGCAGCGATGTTCTACATCGATGGTCAGACCATCGATTATTTGAAAATTACCGGCCGTGAAGATGAGCAGGTAGCCCTCGTCGAAACCTACGCCAAGCATACCGGCCTCTGGGCGGACAGCTTGACCGACGTTACCTACGAGCGAGTGCTAACCTTTGATCTTTCGTCGGTGACGCGCACCTTGGCGGGTCCCTCCAACCCCCACGCCCATTTGCCCACCTCTGAGCTTGCTCAGCGGGGTATCGCTGTTGGGCTTGAGGCGGCACAGGCTGAAGAACGAGCGGGCAAAATGCCCGATGGCGCCGTTATCATTGCGGCCATCACCAGCTGTACCAACACTTCTAATCCTCGCAATATGGTGGCTGCTGGGTTGATTGCCCGTAACGCCAATCGACTAGGCTTGCTACGTAAACCGTGGGTGAAGTCGTCGCTGGCACCGGGCTCAAAAACCGTCAAGATGTACCTGGAAGAAGCCGGTTTAATGAGCGAGCTGGAGACGCTTGGCTTTGGTGTGGTGGCCTACGCCTGTACCACTTGTAACGGAATGTCCGGGGCGCTTGATCCGAAAATTGAGCAGGAGATTATTGAGCGTGATCTCTACGCCACCGCCGTACTTTCCGGCAACCGCAACTTCGATGGCCGTATCCATCCCCACGCTCAGCAGGCGTTTTTAGCATCACCGCCGCTGGTCGTGGCTTACGCCATTGCGGGCACTATTCGTTTTGATATCGAAAAAGACGCCCTGGGTGTGGATCAGGCGGGTAATCCCGTTACCTTGAAGGATATCTGGCCAGCGGATGAAGAGATCGATGCCATCGTCAAAGCCTCGGTGAAACCCGAGCAGTTCCGACAAACCTATATTCCCATGTTTGACCTGGATAAGAGCGCGCGCGCCCAGGTGAGCCCGCTGTATGACTGGCGGCCGCAAAGTACTTA
Source organism: Halomonas sp. (assembly GCF_007692655.1). Taxonomy (GTDB): domain Bacteria; phylum Pseudomonadota; class Gammaproteobacteria; order Pseudomonadales; family Halomonadaceae; genus Vreelandella. Next base: position 59,750 of record NZ_REBQ01000192.1, on the reverse strand, counting down.
TATTCGCCGTCCACCCTATTGGGAGGGCAATATGGCTAAGGTGCGCACCTTAAAAGGGATGCGCCCGCTGGCGATTTTGCCGGACAACATCACAACTGATCACCTCTCGCCCTCGAATGCGATTCAGCTGAACAGTGCCGCGGGGGAGTACCTGGCCAAAATGGGCGTACCAGAGGAGGACTTCAACTCCTACGCTACCCATCGCGGCGACCACCTTACCGCCCAGCGGGCTACGTTTGCCAACCCCAAGCTGTTTAATGAGATGGTGCGCGATACCGATGGCAACGTTAAACAGGGTTCGCTGGCGCGAGTCGAGCCAGAGGGCGAGGTCAAACGCATGTGGGAAGCGATTGAAACCTACATGGCGCGTAAACAGCCGCTGATTATCATTGCCGGTGCGGATTATGGCCAGGGTTCCTCAAGGGACTGGGCGGCCAAAGGCGTGGCGCTGGCAGGCGTTGAGGCAATTGCCGCCGAAGGCTTTGAGCGTATTCACCGCACTAACCTGATCGGTATGGGGGTGATGCCGTTGGAGTTTGAACCAGGCACGACACGCATGACACTGGGTCTGGATGGCACTGAAACCTTTGATGTGGAAGGTGATGTTTCTCCGGGGGCGATGCTCACGCTGGTGATTCACCGTCAAAACGGTGACAGCGAGCGCATTCGGGTGAAGTGCCGTCTGGATACTGCTGAAGAGGTCTCCATTTACACCGCTGGCGGTGTGCTGCAGCGCTTTGCCCAGGACTTTCTTGAATCCACCAGCGCTGCTTAGCCGGAGATAACGCTTATGCATTATGCCCCTCAGATTAAAATCCCCGCCACCTATATGCGTGGCGGCACCAGTAAGGGCGTTTTTTTCAAGCTCGCTGATTTGCCCGAAGCCGCTCAAGTGCCGGGCCCAGCTCGGGATAAGCTGCTACAGCGGGTAATTGGTAGTCCCGACCCCTACGAAAAGCAGATCGATGGTATGGGCGGCGCAACGTCCAGTACCAGCAAAACGGTGATTCTGTCTAAAAGTGAGTCAGCTGATCACGATGTGGATTATCTGTTTGGCCAAGTCGCTATCGATCAGCCCTATGTGGATTGGAGCGGTAACTGCGGTAACCTCTCGGCGGCGGTGGGCCCCTTTGCGATTGCCAATGGGTTGGTTGACCCGTCACGGATACCTGAAAATGGTATCGTCGAAGTACGTATTTGGCAGGTCAATATCCGCAAAACCATCGTCTCACAAGTGCCCATGGTAAATGGCGAGGTGCAAGAGACCGGCGATTTCGAACTCGATGGGGTCACCTTTCCTGCCGCTGAAATCCCCGTGGCCTTTATGGATCCTGCTGATGGGGAGGGGGCTATTTTCCCCACCGGCAACCTTATTGATGAGCTTGAGGTGCCAGGCGTTGGCACTTTGAAAGCCACCATGATCAACGCGGGGATCCCAACGGTGTTTATTAACGCCGCCGATATTGGTTACCGTGGCACCGAGCTGCAGGAGGCGATCAACAGCGATGGCAAAGCGCTGGCGATGTTTGAAACCATTCGCGCCTACGGCGCTGTGCGTATGGGGCTGATCAACGACGTTAACGAAGCTGCCAGCCGCCAGCACACGCCTAAAGTGGCGTTTGTTGGGCCGCCGGCCAACTACCTTTCATCAAGCGGTAAAAACGTCCTGGCCGCCGATATCGACTTGGTCGTAAGGGCGCTGTCGATGGGTAAGCTACACCATGCCATGATGGGTACAGCCGCCGTTGCCATTGCTGCAGCTGCAGCGATTGAGGGGACGCTGGTCAATATTGCGGCAGGCGGGGGTAAGGTTAATGCGGTTACCTTTGGGCACCCTTCGGGTAGCCTGCGCGTCGGCGCTGAAGCCAGTCTGATAGAGGGGCGTTGGCACATTGAGCAGGCGGTGATGAGTCGCAGCGCACGGGTATTGATGGAGGGGGTTGTACGCATTCCCGGCGACAGTTTTTAGGCCATACTGAATAAAGGGTCATCCTGAATAAGTTGGTTCAACAAGGGGAGGGCAGCATGTCAGCCACATCTGAAACCAATCAGCGGCCTGATTACGATCCAGAGCTCCAGGCGATTGCTGACTATGTGCTGAATTATCAGGTGGAATCCGATGAGGCACTGGAAACAGCACGTTACTGCCTGATGGACACACTGGGGTGCGGGCTGCTGGCACTCCGTTTTCCTGAGTGTACCAAGCACCTTGGGCCAATAGTGGAAGGGACCGTCGTGCCGTTTGGCGCGCGGGTGCCAGGTACGTCACTACGCCTTGATCCTGTAAAAGCGGCGTGGGATATCGGCTGTATCATCCGCTGGTTGGACTATAACGATACTTGGCTCGCCGCCGAATGGGGCCATCCTTCCGACAACTTAGGCGCTATTCTCGCGGTTGCCGACCATCTCTCCCAGCGGCGGGTCGCTCAAGGCGAATCGCCATTGGTCATGCGTGATGTGCTCGACGCGATGATCATGGCCCATGAGATTCAGGGCGTGTTAGCGCTGGAGAATAGTTTCAATCGCGTGGGGTTAGATCATGTGGTGCTGGTCAAAGTGGCCTCCACTGCCGTTGCAGCCAAGCTCTTGGGCGCAAATCGTGAGCAGCTGCTTTCTGCGTTGTCCCATGCCTGGGCAGATGGCCAGAGTCTGCGGACCTATCGCCATGCACCTAATGCGGGGTCGCGTAAAAGCTGGGCCGCAGGCGATGCCACCTCACGGGGTGTCCGCCTGGCGGATATTGCTCTTCGCGGTGAAATGGGCATTCCCAGTGTGCTGTCAGCGCCTCAGTGGGGATTCTACGATGTTCTGTTTAGTCATTTAAACAAAGACTTGAGCCTCAAGCCTGAAGCAGACCGTCACTTGCGCTTTCAACGTGAGTTCGGCAGCTATGTGATGGAAAATATTCTGTTCAAGATATCTTTTCCCGCTGAATTCCACGCCCAAACGGCTTGCGAAGCCGCCGTGACGCTTCACCCCCAGGTAAAAGGCCGTTTGGCCGAAATTGATAAGATCGTGCTGACCACCCACGACTCGGCGATTCGAATTATTTCCAAAACGGGGGAGCTCGCCAATCCGGCAGATCGCGATCACTGTTTGCAATATATGACCGCTGTGCCGCTTATTTTTGGCGAGCTTACCGCAGACCACTATGAAGATAGTTTTCACTCGGCCCATCCACTGATTGATGAGCTGCGTGGAAAAATGGTGGTTGAAGAAGATGCTGAGTATTCGGCGGCTTATCTAGACCCAGATAGGCGCTCCATCGCTAATGCGGTGCAAGTGTTTTTCACCGATGGCACTGCGACAGATAAAGTCGCGGTAGAGTATCCGGTGGGACATCGGCGTCGGCGCAAGGAGGGGATGCCGTTGTTGGTTGATAAGTTTCAACGCCATTTGGCGACGCGATTTCCGGCAAGTCGCTGCCAAAAAATTACTGAGTTATGCAGTGAGCAAGCAGAGCTGGAAGCGCTGCCCGTGCAAACGTTTATGGATTTGTGGATGATATAGGTGCCGATACCACCAGCACTTTCAAACACGCCCGGTGCGCTAAAGCGCTACCGGGCGGTTGTTGTTTTGACTTGCTTTATTCTCCAAGTGTCACTTGATCGCGCATGCGGTCAACGGTGGCTGACCCAATACCGCTAACACGGACTAGATCATCAGCGCTTTCGAAAGGACCGTTTGCTTCGCGCTCTTCGATGATGGCTTCGGCCCTGCTAGGGCCAATGCCTGGCAGCTCAGCCAGCAGTTCAGCATCTGCAGTATTAATATTGATAGGTGCAACTTCTTGGGCAAGTACGCCGCTGGAGAAACCTAAGCAGACGCTAAGTATCAGTGCGGCCAACACTCCTTTATGGGTCATGTTCATCCTCAAGATCCTTTAATGACGGTTGTTAACAAACGTTGCGTTCGCGAGGTTCACCAGGATGCATTGACCAGCGTAGATCGAAGATCAAGCAAGACGAACGTCGCTTCCCTGTTAACTTAACTTTATGTAGTGGACGATGTTGTCAGTGATTTATGACAAAGTTTGTAAGCTTTTTGCTATAGATGTATGGCAAAAGGCTTACATTTTATGGGGAGTGAGGAGAGCTGTGAGGGTGATATACTGGCTTAAAACGTCTTTGGAGCAACCTTGTGGCAACTGATTCACCGTTAATTATTGCGCTTGATTATCCTTCGTTAGATGCTGCTCTGTGTATGGCAGATCAACTCGATCCTGTCCGTTGCCGCGTCAAGGTGGGTAAAGAACTGTTTACTCGTAGCGGTCCAGCCGTGCTGGAGGCGTTGCATGGGCGTGGGTTTGAAGTGTTTTTAGATCTCAAATTTCATGACATTCCCAATACTGTCGCAAGTGCTGTGCAAGCGGCCGCTGAGCAGGGCGTGTGGATGGTGAATGTGCATGCCAGTGGTGGTCAAAAAATGATGGAGGCAGCTGTGAAACGGCTGGATCAACATGGCTTAACTACCCACTTAATTGCCGTTACTGTCCTGACCAGTATGCAGGCTGACGATTTAGCAGAAGTCGGTATCCATGCTTCATTGTCTGAGCAGGTGGAGCGGTTAGCGCTTCTCACCAAGCAAAGTGGATTGCATGGAGTGGTGTGTTCAGCCCAGGAGGCTGCGCAGCTTAAAAAACGGTGGGATGATGCTTTCCTGAAAGTGACGCCCGGCATTAGACCAAGCTTTGCAGCAGCTAATGATCAGCAGCGGATTATGACACCCAGTCAAGCCATGAAAGAGGGTAGTACCCATTTGGTGATAGGGCGGCCGGTGACTCAGGCACAGGATCCGATGGTGGCACTTGAGATGATTGAAGCTGAGTTAGCTGTTTAACGTCAGCTTTGCTTGCTCAAATGCTATTCACCCTCGACGCCAATCACTGGCTTTATAGTCCCCCAGAATCGGCAGCTTGGACATTGCCAATGTAAGGCGTCGCTGGCAAAGCCACAGCGTTGGCAGCGGTGGCGATTACGGTTCAGCAGCAACGCATCAGTATGGTGTTTAAGCAACAATAGGCGCGTATCAGGTGCGGGTTTGCCGCTGAGCCGCTGGCTTTCAATATACAGATCTATCAAATAATCCAAACCACCTAAGCTAGGCACTGCCCGCAGGTGCTCGCCAATCAGTTCTATCGCTTTATCGACGCCATCGCGGTGATGCACGAGGTGTCCCAAGGCGATAATAATGCTTGTGTAGGGGGCCTGCTCAAGCAGTTGGTAAAGGTGGGCTTCATAACCCGCTTCGTCCTCATTGCGTAAATAAGCGTGTTTCAGGACGGGTAGCATGGTGGGGATGTGGGATATCTCTTGCCCGGGAATGCAGTCCAATCGTTCTATGGCACGGCCATAGTGCCCATTATCCATTTCCAGTTCTGCCAATAGCAGATTGGCGCGAACGCACTTCTCATCAAGTTGCAGTGCTTTTTTGAGATGCTTTTTGGCCAGCGCGCGGCTGGATTCGCTAATTTCTTCCAGGGCTAGTTCACATAGCCAATGGGCGGCAGGGCGACGCATCTTGGGGTGCTGTTTTAACAAAGGTTGAATGACGTCTAGCGCCTGCTGCCATGCTTTTTCACGCTCTAGCAAATCGACTAGCAGCTGTTTTGCAGCATAGCAGTGCTCTTCGTCACTGCTATTTTCAAGCAGCGCGTTAAGTAAGCGCTGGGCGCGGTCATGAACACCCAGCGCTACAAAGTCGCGAGCAAGTTCAAGCTGAATATGTTCGTTGGTATAGGGTGATAAAGCGGGGCGCGCTAACAAATTTTGATGGATGCTAACCGCTTTATCTGCTTCACCGCGAGCACGCAACAGCTTGCCTAAGGCAATGTGGGTTTCCACCGTGTCACTGTTGACCGTTAATACGTTAATAAACGTATTAATCGCCTCGTCTGGCTGTTCGTTAAGCAGGTAATTAAGCCCAACAAAATAATCCCTGGACAGGGCCTGTGAAGAGGTCTCTGGCGGTTGAGAGCGATGTCGGCGGCGTCCGGCCTGGCGGTAGCCTAATCCATAGCCGATAGCAATGGCGACCAACAGAACGCTTAGCAGCGCGACATCGAGCATTTATGCCAGTTCCTTGAACTCCTGGGTGCGCAGGCTATCAAGCTCTTTACGCTGCTGCTTGTTTTGGCGATGGCTGCGGGCCAGGGTAGCCTTCAAGCGTACGTAAACACCCAGCATGGCGAGCATGCCCAAGAGAACGCCAACGACGAGTGTGGCGAGTAGCCAAACGGACAGCGATACCGGTGGCAGTTCCAGCCAGATTAAATTCAAGGCAATAGTCTGCTGATTATTTACAGCAAACAGAATACCCACCAGCACTACTACCAGCAAAATAACGGCCAGAATCAGCCCTTTGATCCAACGCATGTGAGTTTCCTAGTCTGTGACATTCGCGATAACACTATTGTGTACGACTCGAAGCGCGACGTCATCCCGCAGAAGGTCGGATACCGTTTAATCGCTACGTTTAGTAGCCCAGTGCTCGACTAGCGTCTACCTGCTCACGCAGCTCTTTGCCAGGTTTAAAGTGGGGTACATATTTGCCTTCTAGATCCACAGCATCGCCTGTCTTGGGATTACGGCCTACACGCGGTTCCCGGTAGTGTAGTGAAAAACTGCCGAAACCACGGATCTCAACGCGCCCGCCACTGGCGAGGGAATCCGTCATGTCATCCAAAATAATACGCACCGCCGTTTCTACGTCTTTGGCGGACAACTCGGGCTGACGCATCGCAATTTGTTCGATTAATTCAGATTTAGTCATCGGTTGGCTCCCTGCGAACATTGAAGGCCGTGACGCGCTGTCGACCTCACTAACATCAAATTCAGCATACTGCTCAATTCATAATAAAACAATTCAGATAAAACAAGGTTCTAGGTACTTTTACAGCATAGGCCAAGTAGGGCGCTGGCGCGACCCCACAGCTTAGGTATACTGGCTATCCATTTACTCGATCGGAGCGGCTGACATTGAACGATGACTCTTCCCCAGCAGCCATTTTACGCAAACGGCTTTACTGGCACTCCCGGCGCGGTATGTGGGAGCTAGATTTACTGCTAATTCCGTTCCTTGAGCAGCGCTTTGATAGCCTCAGCGAAGAAGATCAATTGGCCTATCAGCAGTTGATTGAAGGTGAGGATCAAGACCTGTTCGTTTTGCTTATGCATCGAGAATGGCCTGAAGAGCCCAGCCAGAGACGAATTGTGCAAATGATAGTTGAGCATGCTGAAACCACCGATAATTCTGCCTATCGAACCCTCTAGCTATTGGCTACTTGCTCAATGCTCGCTGTGGAGTGGGTTGGCGGCGTTGGGCTATTGGGTGGGGGGAGGGCTAATCTTACTAACGATAGTCGTGTTTGGGGGCGCCCTTAGTTGGCGTGCTTATTTGCGTCAGCCACAAGGGGAGCTTTACTTCACCTCTACAGCGTCGCAGTTCCATGCTCGGTGGCGGTTAAAAGGCGGTCAGCATGGTTCGGCGAAGAGTGACGCTGTGCTAAGTGATGAGTACCCCGTACGCTGCGACTATTTAGGGCCATGGCTGATAGGGCTTTATATCGGTAAGCAGAGAGTTTGGCTCTGGCCTGATAGTTCGCCTTCCAATAACCTGCGCGAAGTGCGTAAGCTTTTACACCGCCCAGGGCGTTAGGCCTTAATTACCAAATTTTTATCGACCAGGTTTTTATCGACCAGGTTTTTATCGACTAGGTTTTTATCTGCTAGGTTTTTATGTGCTAAGTCGTCATCTACGAGGTTTTCGATGGCCAGGTCTTTGATTGAACGCGTGGAGGCAACCGCCTTGGGCAGTTGTTGAGGCCAATCGGTGGTGAAGTGTAAGCCACGTGATTCATGCCGCTGCTGCGCTGAAAGCACAGTGAGCATAGCCAGTTGAAGCGCTTGATGTAAGCGCTGGCCTTCGGACGTGGCTATAGCACCAGCATTCTCATCCAGAGTGTTTACCAGTATCTGCAACTGTTCTTGAGCGTCGATGAGTCCTGATGCGCAACGCACAATGGAAACATGCTGGCTCATGATGACTCGCATCTGTTGGCGAATATCAGCCAATATGGCGAGTGGCGGAGTGCTATATGCAGGCTGCTTGGGGTATTGAATTTCTTCTTTGGGCAAGCAAGCGCCTAGTGCTACTAGCGCCTGAGCACAACTGCGCGCAAATACCAAGCACTCTAGCAGTGAATTACTGGCCATCCTGTTAGCGCCGTGTAGGCCAGTGCAGGCGGTCTCCCCAATGGCGTATAAATGGGCGACATCGGTTGCTCCTTGTAGATTGGTAGCGACACCACCGCAGCTATAGTGAGCCGCAGGCACGACCGGGATAGCCTGTTGGGTGATATCAATGCCCCGAGAGCCGCAGTGTGCCTGGATGGTGGGAAAGTGATGGCGAATCGCTTTTTCACCTAAATGGCTAATATCCAGCCACACGTGCCCCTGAGTGCCTCGCTGTATTTCAGCGTCAATGGCGCGGGCAACAACATCCCTAGGGGCGAGCTCAGCCCGCTTATCGAGAGCGGGCATAAAACGATGCCCCGCCTCATTCAGCAGATATCCACCCTCGCCACGCACTGCCTCACTAATTAAGAAGGCGGGCCCCTCAGGGTCAAATAGGCAGGTAGGGTGAAACTGTTGAAATTCAAGATTGGCTAACCTGGCGCCAAGCTCAGCAGCCATCATCATGCCTTCTCCGCTGCTGGGTGCTGGCGTGGTGGTATGCAGGTAAAGCCCGCTGGCGCCGCCAGTGGCTAAGACAGTGTGGCATGCAGAAAGAGAGTGCCACTGCTGGTTAGCATCGCTGCCATAGGCTCCTCTGCAGTTGCCGAGGGCATCCGTTAACAGGCCAACTATGGTCAAATCGTTGCGTTGGGTGATGTTAGGGTGCTGTATGACTTTGTCTAACAGTGTATCGACGACGGCACGACCAGTTGCGTCGTCGGCATGAATAATGCGACGCGCATTGTGGCCGCCTTCACGGGTTAGGTGGTAGGGGTAGATAGCAGAAGAGTCGGTCTCTGGTGTGAACGGGACACCCTGATCAATTAGCCACTGAATAGCCGCTGGGCCATGGGTAACGGTGAAGCGCACCGCCTCCTCATCGCAGAGGCCGTCACCGGCAACTAGCGTATCGTTGATATGTGCTTCGAGATTGTCATCCGGCGAAAGAACGGCGGCAATACCACCTTGCGCCCAGCGACTGGCGCCTTGATCGTCTTGAGCAGGGCGAACCAAGGTCACTGACATCCAGTCTGCAACCTCCAGGGCAAGCGTTAACCCTGCGACACCGCCGCCAATGATAAGTACATCGGATGTAGGTGTGCTCATAGCGCCCGCTCCTTATTCAAGGTAGGCATCATAGCGTGGCGATTAGCGATTAGCGATATTTGGACACAAAAAAAGCGCATAAATATGCACTAGGGGACGTCATGTAAACGGTAGGTTGAATCGTGGAAAGGTCGCAATATAACAGTGGGAAGGTAGAGCATAAAATGGTGCCCGGAGCCGGACTTGAACCGGCACGGGGTTGCCCCCGAGAGATTTTAAGTCTCTTGCGTCTACCGATTTCGCCATCCGGGCAATACATCGCAATGCAGTTTCAAAACGTAATTCAAAACACCATTGCTGCACAGTAAAAGTGGAGGCTGGAGTCGGAATCGAACCGGCGTACACGGAGTTGCAGTCCGCTGCATAACCACTCTGCCATCCAGCCTCATGAGTCGTATCGTTGGAGCGGGAAAGGAGATTCGATCGGACTGGCGCACCAGCTCACGACCCTAACCTTCAATACCACGCTTCAAAATGGAGCGGGAAAGGAGATTCGAACTCCCGACCCTCGCCTTGGCAAGGCGATGCTCTACCACTGAGCTATTCCCGCTCGACTCGAGGGCGAATTATACGGATCGCCGCCGGGTTGTCAATCAATGAATAGACTCTGTTCCTTATTTACTTATCAGCAGCTTACATAGAACGGCTGAGATGCGGCCAGGCGGCTTTCAAGTACTGAATCATTGACCATAGTGTCAAGATGGCGGCTGCATACAGCACCACAACCCCAAATATCGCGAATTCATGGGACGGCGGCAGGGCCAATAGCATCAGCAGCGCAACCATTTGCAGCGTTGTTTTCAATTTGCCCACCCATGAAACGGCTACCATGCCACGCTTGCCCATTTCAGCCATCCATTCACGCAGCGCAGAAATAACAATTTCACGGCCAATAATGACCAGGGCAGGTAGCGTAAGCACCATGGTATCGAAGCGTTCAATCAGTAACGCTAGGGCTACCGCGACCATCAGCTTGTCCGCGACCGGGTCTAGAAATGCGCCAAATGGTGTTGATTGATTCCAGCGCCGTGCTAAGTAACCGTCTAGCCAGTCGGTGATGGAGGCGAGTGCAAAAAGGCCTGCAGCAACGGGCATGCTCCAATTAAAAGGCAGATAAAACAGCACTACCAGCAGAGGAATGAAGGCTATTCTGGCTAACGTCAGTATGTTGGGTATATTCATCGCAGGGCGCGATCCTTGCTGGGAAATCAGAGGATTCGAAATGTCTGGTGCCATTCTATCCCCCTTGGCCGGTAGCATCCATGCCAAGAGGGAGTTTATCCGTTTAGCGCTCGATAAATACTCTCGGCTAACGATGCATTGATCCCTGGTACACGGGCTAGTTCATCGCGACTGGCTTTCTGTACGCCCTGCAGACCGCCAAAAAATCGCAGTAGCTCCCGCCTGCGTTTGGGACCGATGCCTGGGATCTCTTGCAGTGTGGAGGTGCGTCTTGCTTTGTCACGCTGAGCGCGGTGTCCTGCGATGGCGAAGCGGTGCGACTCGTCGCGAATGTGCTGGATCAAGTGGAGCGCTGGTGAGGCAGGATCTAGATTAAGGGGGTTATCCGCTGTTTCTAGAAATAGGCTTTCAAGCCCTGCTTTACGCGTTGTCCCTTTAGCGACGCCCAAAAGAATGATGTTAGTGATATCGAGCTCTTTAAATACCTCGCGGGCCATATTGAGCTGCCCTTTGCCGCCATCGACGATCAAGATGTCTGGGGCCACCGCTTCACCACTTTTTACCCGCTTAAGACGCCGTGTGAGTGCTTGCTGCATGGCGGCATAATCATCACCTGCAGCGACACCCTCGATGCGGAAATGGCGGTAGTCGCTTTTACGCGGTCCTTGGTGATCAAATACTACGCAGGATGCGACGGTGGCTTCGCCGTGACTATGGCTGATATCAAAGCATTCCAAACGTTGAGGCGTTTCTGTCAAACCCAATGCTTTCTGTAGCGCGGTGAAACGTTGGGTCAGCTGGGTTTGATTGGCCAGTTGTGAGGCCAACTGCTGCTCTGCGTTGGTAATGGCAAGCTGCTGCCACTGTGCGCGGTGGCCTCGCACTTGGCTGGTCACGCGAATGCGCTTGCCCGCCTGCTGAGTCAGCGCTTCAGCAATTAGTCCACTATCCTCTAGGGGATGGCTGGTAATGACTTCGCTGGGAACGTTGTGGGGCTGACCAAAATAGTATTGGCTGACCACCTCGGTGAGCAGGATTTCAAGGGGGAGGTCCAAATCGTTTTTGGGCGTGTGGTGTCGTGCGCCCAGTAACCGGCCATCGCGAACGCTTAGAACGGACACGCCTAGCGCACCGGGACGTTCAGCAAGGGCAAAAATGTCGGCATCACCGTCGCCCGTGTCAACAAACTGACGTTGTTGAAGCTGCCTGAGTTGCTGAACTTGATCGCGAAGGCGAGCGGCTTCCTCAAAGTTGAGAGCTTTGCTGGCGGCTTCCATCGCCTCCATCAGTTCCTGGGTAACGTGTTCACTTTTGCCTTCCAGGCACATCACGGCGTGTTCAAGGTCCCGGCGGTAATCCTCGGCAGATATATAGTTGACACAGGGGGCGCTACAACGCTGAATCTGGTACTGCAAACAGGGTCTTGAGCGATGGGCAAATACACTGTCTTCACAGCTGCGAATATGAAATATTTTTTGCATCAACGCTAAGCTTTCGCGTACGGCCCCGCTGCTGGGGTAAGGGCCTAGATACCGGCCATCGTCACTACGTTGGCGTGCGCGTTTGTATTCAAGTGCCGGGTAAGCGTGGCGATCGGTGACGAACACAAAAGGATAGGACTTATCATCGCGCAGCAGAATGTTATAAGGCGGGCGCAATTGTTTGATCAGGGTTTGTTCAAGCAGGAGTGCTTCCGTTTCGGTGCGCGTCACTGTTACCTGAACGTCGGCAATACGTCCCACCATGGCCTGAGTTTTAGTATTCAGTTGGCCACGGAAATAGCTTGCAAGGCGGTTTTTAAGCCGCTTGGCCTTGCCTACATACAGGGTGTTGCTGTGTTCATCAAGCATGCGATAAACGCCTGGTGAGGTGCTTACCGAACTTAAGAACTGCTTAGCATCAAAGGTCATATCAGCGTGTCGGTACCCGATAACAGCAGAGGGGGAATTATATTTGGGTGGCGTCAAAACCCTCAACTAATCCATGACGGAGAGCCAGGTGAGTAAGTTCAACGTCTGTAGCCACTTCAAGTTTATCAAACAGTCGATAGCGGTAGGTGTTTACCGTTTTAGGACTTAAATGCAGGCGATCAGAGATATCTTGTACGCGCTGGCAGTTGACGATCATTAATGCAATTTGTAGCTCACGGTGAGAAAGGTGACTAAAGGGGTTATCTTCATTGGTGAAGTGTGAGAGCGCCAGACGCTGAGCGATCTCTTGACTTACGTAGCGCCGACCATGGAAGACCTGGCGTATGGCATCGGTCATCTCAGCTGCATCTGCACCTTTACTCAAAAAGCCAGAGGCGCCAGCTTCAAGCATGCGGCGCAGAACACTGTCTTCCATATGTGCAGTGAGGATCAACACTTTAACGTCTTCCATCGTGCGGCGAATCCGTCGAGTGGCTTCAAGCCCCCCGATCCCAGGCATACGAATATCCATTAAGACAATGTCTGGCTTTAAATGGCGACACTGCGTTACCGCACTTTCTCCATCGTCGACTTCGCCCACAATTTTAATGTCACACTCTTCATTAAGCAGGTGAGCAATGCTGGTTCTTACTAGATGATGATCATCGGCGATAAGTACACTGATCAATGGACAGGCTCCTGCATAGAAACATCGTGGGCTGAGACGTTGGCCTTTTAAACTGGGGTATAGAGTGCCACAGCTAGCGATAAAGGAGAATTAGTTAGCGCTGATGGTTCAAAAACTTGACCGAGCAGGGGGATCATCGTAGTATCCGCTCGCTGTTGAAAACGCAGTACGTGGGGCCTTAGCTCAGCTGGGAGAGCGCAACACTGGCAGTGTTGAGGTCAGCGGTTCGATCCCGCTAGGCTCCACCAGAATTGTAAACAAAAAAGCCTCGTTTTTAACGAGGCTTTTTTGCGACTTGGAAACGCCATCCGTGCGGTTGCCGGAGACAGAGCTATTCTAACCTCAGCGGTTGTTTGCTGAGTGCTTTTGCTTACTCAGTGACCCTGCCCAGTAGTAAAAACTCAATCAGCGCTTTTTGTGCATGTAGGCGATTGCCGGCTTCCTGCCAGACTGCTGCGCGCGGGTCGTCGAGCAGCGTATGGCTAATTTCTTCGCCACGGTGTGCGGGTAGGCAGTGGAGGAAGAGCACGTCTTGGTTAGCCTGGTCGAGCATCGCTTCGGTGACTTGGAAACCTGCAAAGTCAGCTTCCCGTTTAGCCTGCTCTTCTTCCTGACCCATTGAGGCCCAAACGTCTGTTGTCACCAGGTCAGCCTGCTTTACCGCTTCCTGCGGATCATGCAGTAACGTGATGTGATCGCCTGCGGCATCCATAATGTCTGAACGGGGCTCATAGCCTTTTGGGCAGCAAATGCGTAGGTGAAAATCGAATTGGCGGGCAGCGTTAATCCACGAATGGCACATGTTATTGCCATCACCAATCCACACTGCTGTACGGCCTTTGACATTGCCGCGCAGTTCGGTCCAGGTCATAACATCGGCAAGCAGTTGGCAGGGGTGGTAGTCATCGCTTAACGCGTTAATGACGGGCACGCTGCTGGCGCTGGCATAGGTTTCTAGCCCGGCATGTGAAAAAGTGCGGATCATGACCGCGTCAACCATTTCGGACAGAACGCGGGCGGTATCTTCAATTGGTTCTCCGCGACCAAGCTGCGTGTCGCGGGGAGAGAGAAACAGCGCATGGCCGCCAAACTGTGCCATTCCTGTTTCAAATGAAACCCGCGTACGCGTGGATGACTTTTCAAAAATCATGGCCAGAGTGCGGTTGGATAATGGCGTGTAAACAGGACCTTGCGCCTTGAGATTGGTTTTAATCGTAATCGCGCGTTGGATTAAATAGTCCAGCTCAATGGGGGTCAAATCTAGCAAGGTCAGGAAATGGCGTGTCGCCATAGGGGCTTCTCTCCGCGCAAAAACACTATCCTAGCGATGCCGCAGGGGATGCGCAACGCGTACTGCATGCGTAGAATAACGTGACACGTTAAAGCCGAGCACTTCACTCAGGTACTCGTTCAGGTGCTAAGTGAGTATGCAACGGACATTGATAAGCGAGGAAATTGTATGAGCACAACTGCCGAAAATATTCAGCGTCAGATTAGCGAGAACCCGATTCTGATTTATATGAAGGGATCCCCACAGCTGCCGCAATGCGGCTTTTCAGCTCAGACCGTGCAAGCATTGATGAGCTGCGGTGAGCGCTTTGCGTTCGTGAATGTCCTGGATAACCCCGATATTCGCGCTGAGCTGCCCAAAATTGCTAATTGGCCAACCTTTCCCCAAGTATGGGTAGAAGGCGAGCTCGTGGGTGGCTGCGACATCGTAGTAGAGATGCATCAAAACGGTGAGCTGGAAAAGCTAGTAAAAGCTGCTGCCCAGCGCGCCGGTGCCGCGGAAGGCGGTGATAACGCTTAGGCGTTGTCGAACATTCCGCCTTCTCCCTGCGGTTGGCGGGCTGCGGTGCAACCGCTAGAATGACGTTTGTTCTCGCATCGTCTTCTTTATGCATCGTCTTTGTTATGCATCGTGGCTCTTACCTCGCGTTGGTGTCAGCGTGAGGTAGTTAGCCCGCCGAAGGATATACAGCTTCATGAGCTATCAGGTTCTGGCCCGTAAGTGGCGGCCGCGTACATTCCACGAACTGGTGGGGCAGGCCCATGTTCAGCGTGCCTTGGTCAATGCCCTTGACCAGGGCCGTCTACATCATGCCTATCTGTTCACAGGTACCCGCGGCGTGGGTAAAACTACCCTGGCGCGTATACTTGCCAAGTGTTTGAACTGCACTGCCAACGGGCGTGGCGATGAGGGGATTACCTCGACTCCTTGCGGTCAATGCGATAGTTGTAAAGCCATTGATGAAGGCCGCTTTGTTGATTTGATTGAGGTGGATGCCGCATCAAGAACCAAGGTAGAGGATACCCGGGAGCTGCTAGACAATGTGCAGTACGCGCCTACCCAAGGTCGATATAAGGTATACCTGATCGACGAGGTGCACATGCTCTCCACCAGCAGTTTCAATGCGCTGCTGAAAACCCTGGAAGAGCCTCCACCCCATGTTAAGTTTTTGCTGGCAACCACCGATCCGCAAAAATTGCCGCCGACGGTGCTGTCACGTTGCCTCCAGTTCACTCTTAAACATATGCCGCCAGAGCGCGTCGTGGAACACCTCACCTATGTGCTGGGTGAAGAGGGCGTCGCCTTTGATGAAAGCGCGCTGTGGCTATTAGGTAAAGCGGCGGAAGGCTCAATGCGTGATGCCATGAGCCTAACCGATCAGGCGATTGCGTTTGGTCAGGGTGCTGTGCGCCATGCAGATGTAGCCGCCATGCTAGGCACGCTGGACCACCGTCACATTCTTGCTCTCGCTGAAGCGCTTGCGGATGTTGACGTGCAGCGCCTGTTGGCCGAGGTGGCTCAATTAGCAGAGCAGGGCCCGGATTTCGCTGCAGTGCTTGATGAGCTTTCAAGTATGCTACACCGCCTAGCTGTCGCGCAGATGGTGCCCGATGCGGTTGACAATAGTCACGGCGACCGTGAGCTCATCTTACAACTGGCGAGCCGTTTTACCGCCGAAGATATTCAGCTCTATTACCAAATTGGTATTCAGGGGCGTGGAGATATGGTGCACGCCCCTGACCTACGCAGTGCCTTGGAAATGACGCTACTGCGAATGTTGGCGTTTCGGCCTCAGGGCGTTCCCAAGCCACCGCGTACGCCGCTGCCGCTGCGTAGTGCGCCTTCAGTGGAAACCTCTGTGAGTGCTACACAGGTGGCGGACACATCGGCTGTGACGCTGGAGCAAGAGCGAAAGTCTGAGTCAGAAGATGCTAGCCATGACATGGCAGCTCCAAACGTTGCGTCAAGCAGTTCACCCTCGTTTGAACCGGTGTCCCAGCCGGCTCATCAAGAAGTAGCGTCACACCAAGAAGAGCCGCCTCTGCAGGAGCCGCCACCTTGGTCAGACGATGATGAGGCTGGAGAGTCTCAGTCAGCCTCTGTGCCAGAGCCTATCTATAAGCCATCGGCTGATCCTGAGTCAGCGTCCAAGTCGACGTTAGAGCCCGCAACCAGTCTTGAGCCCGAAAACAGCCTTGAGCCCGCAAGCAGCCTGCAGCCCGTAAACAGCCCTGAGCCTGCAAACAGCCCTGAGCCTGCAAACAGCCCTGAGCCGGGACACCATCACTCTGAAGAAACGTTATCTGCCCCGGCGGATGAGCCTCAAGCGTCGCCTAGTGCTACTCAACATGCGGTCAAGGCAGAGGATCAACCGGACCAACTGGATAATGCGCACTGGCTGCTAAGCTTTGATTCATTAGGGCTAGGGGGATTAACGCGTAATTTAGCGGGCAACTGCTTGGTAGAAAGTGACGATGGCGAGCTGCTAACGCTTCGCTTGGATCCCAGCCAAGAAGCCATGCAGGCGGAAGTGCATCAAACGCGTATTGAGCGGGCGCTCAAAGAGCAGGGCATGCCACGCCGGGTAGCGTTTTTCGTTGCTGAATTACCTGACAGTGTGGAAACACCTCGTCAGCGCGAAGAGCGTCTTACCAAAGAGCGCCATGCCCAAGCGGTTGATCTACTCTATCATGACCCTCATGTTCAGAAGTTACAGCAGGCGTTTGGGGCCAAGTTGATAGAGTCTAGCGTCAAGCCAGCTGATGCAATGCGTTAAACTCTATTTCATGACTCATTGCTGCCGCTTTTTTTATAATTTTTAACCACGTTGGAGATCAGACCATGCTTAAAGGTGGAATGGGCAACTTAATGAAACAAGCCCAAGAGATGCAGGAGAAAATGCAGCGTGCCCAGGAAGAAGTAGCTAAAGCCGAGGTACAGGGCGAGGCGGGCGCGGGGTTGGTCAAAGTCACCATGAACGGTCGCCACGACGTATCAAATGTGTCCATTGACCCCAGTGTTATGGAAGAAGATAAAGAGCTACTGGAAGATTTGCTAGCCGCGGCGGTCAATGATGCGGTGCGCAAACTGGAGGTTAGCTCAAAACAAAAAATGGAAGAGGCAACGGCTGGCTTGAATTTGCCGCCCGGCTTTAAGATGCCGTTCTAAGCGATGCGTTTTTCTCCTCTCGTTGAGCAGTTAATGGAGGCCTTCCGCGTACTGCCTGGCGTTGGGCCTAAGACGGCCCAGCGCATGGCGATGCATATTTTGGAGCGCGAGCGTCCAGGCGGCCAGCGGCTTGCCGCTGTTATTCAGCAGGCGATCGAAGAAGTAGGCTATTGTCAACGCTGTCGAACGCTCACTGAAGCCGATATCTGTGCGCTGTGTGAAAGCCCCCGTCGTGATGATGCGCTCCTGTGCGTTGTTGAATCGCCAGCCGACCAGTTGGCGATCGAAGAAGCGGGCGGCTTTAAGGGTCGCTATTTCGTCTTGCATGGGCATCTTTCGCCGCTGGATGGCATTGGCCCCGAGTCGATTGGTTTAGATTTATTGGAGGCCCGTGTTGCCGAAGGGGTGATTAAAGAAGTCGTGCTGGCAACCAACCCTACTATTGAGGGCGAGGCAACGGCCCACTACATTGCTTCGCAGCTTGCAGAGTACGGCGTCACATTGACGAGGCTGGCTTATGGCGTCCCTATGGGCGGAGAGCTGGAGTATGTCGATGGTGGTACGTTAAGCCGTGCGTTCAATGGTCGTCTGCCGTTCGCCAGTGAGTAAATCAGTTCATTCAGTAGTTCCCTAATCGCCACCGCCATAGCGGCAGTGAGCCAACTTGGAAAAAATCTTTTGTCCTCTCATACCCCCTCATTTCAATGGCTTGATACACCAGACGCGCTTGATGCAGCGTGCGAGCAAGTAGCCAATGCCTCTGTTATTGCACTGGATACCGAGTTTTTTCGAGAGAACACGTTTTTTCCAGTCCCTGCGCTCATACAGTTTACCGCAGGCGATCAGGCGTATTTGATTGACCCTGTGGCGATCCCATGTACCGATAAATTCCGCTCACTGTTGCAAAATAGCGCTGTTAAATTATTGCATGCCTGCAGCGAGGATTTGGAGGTCTTTCAACACTGGGCAGGCGTATTGCCTGAGCCGCTCATTGATACCCAGGTCGTTCAGGGGTTTTTAGGCGAAAATCCTAGCATGGGCTATCAAAAGCTGGTCGAGTTTTGGATGGGGGAAACGCTGCCCAAAGACGAGACCCGCTCAAACTGGTTAGTGCGACCGTTAACGCCAGCGCAATGTCATTATGCCGCGCTGGATGTTATCTATTTGTTAAAGGTATGGATGCTTCAAGCCGAGAAGCTCGATGCGTTAGGTCGGCGGAGCTGGGTAGACGATGAGTGTGCAAGCTTAGTTGAACAGGCCGGGCGAAGCGTTGAAAATGATCAGCAGTGGTATACCCGTCAACGCCAACTATGGCGGTTAACGCCACGCCAAATGGAAGCGTACCGGTTAATGACGGTATGGCGCGAGGGCGAAACCCGTCGCCGCAATATGCCCCGTAATTGGCTAATCAGCGATAAGTTACTGTTTGCCATTGCAGAAAAAATGCCCAGCAACCGCTTTGAGCTAGCTGAGGTTGAGGGCGTTAAGCCGATGCTGATCAAAAAAGAGGGTGATGCACTGCTGGCCATGGTGAAACAGGCTCTACACTGCGAGGAAGCCATGCTTCCGATGCGCTGGCCGGACCCCATGCACCCAGCGTTTAAGTCGCGTTTCAAGGCGCTAAAAAAAGTGATCACTGCCAAAGCGGATGAGTTAGGCGTGGCGCCGGAAATGTTAATGCGCCGACGCGATATTGAAACGCTGGTGATGCAGGATCTAGCAGGTGAACCTTTAACCTGGCCCAGCGGTTGGCGGGGAGAGTATTTGAATACTGAGCTGGCCGAGGCCCTTAAGGAGCTGGCATCATGAGCGATAAACTTATCTGTGAGGTATTTAAGAGCTCGCGTAAGGATGAAATGTATTTATACGTCGATAAGCGCCAAGGACTATCTCAGGTTCCCGAGCAATTGCTAGAAACCTTTGGTAAACCTGTGCCGGTCTTTACTATGCTGTTGACCCCTGAGAAAACGCTTTCACGGGTTAATGCGGCCGATGTGGTTGAGGGCATCAAAGATAAAGGTTTCTATTTGCAAATGCCGCCGCCCAAAGAGGCGTATCTGCTGGATATACATCGCGCCTATGTGGCCACCCGTTCCGACGCTGAATAACAGCGCCATTTATGAATTTTCTTGCCCATGCCTGGCTGGTGAGCGCCAGTAGTGACGATTTTCTCTACGGTAATCTGATAGCCGACGGTGTCAAAGGACGCGATTTAAGCGATTGGCCTACGGCCACGGCTCAAGGCATTCGCCATCATCGCCGCGTGGATGCCTGGGTTGATAGCCATCCTAGCGTTGTAGATGCAAGGCGGCGCGCACCACCTGCTCAGCGCCGCTATGCAGGCATTGCCTTGGACATGGTGTGGGATCATTTTCTGGCAAGAGATACGCTGGGCCGGGCAGACAGTGAAGAGATTATTGAGCGCTGCTATCGTTTGCTTTCTGCCCGGCCGGCTCCCAATCGGCTGGCGAGCATGATGCCGTTGCTGGTCGAGCATGACTGGTTAAGAGGCTATGCTGATTTTGAGTTTACCTGCCGAGCGGTAGCGGGCATTGGTCGGCGTTTGTCCGGGCCTAATCAGTTAGCTGCGTTAGTGCCCTGGCTACATGACGACTACCAAACGCTTGAACAAGATTTTCAAGCACTGTGGCCCGCCTTATTCAATGCATTAGGCTGTGCGAATACGCCATCATAATAAAGAGTGTTTTTCGTGACAATGAAGCAGGAAAGGAAGGAAACCATGATGCGCGAACGTTTTTGGGAGCGGTATTCCCTTGAAGAACTGACGCCCCAGGAGTGGGAGGCGTTATGTGACGGCTGTGGGCAATGCTGTTTGTTAAAACTTCATGACGAAGATACCCAAGAGCTGGCGGTGCTGAATGTTGCTTGCCGCTTGTTGGATATTCAAAGCTGCCAGTGTAGTGATTACCCAAACCGCTTTGACAGTGTGCCTGACTGTACCCAGCTTACCCCCGCTTTGGTCAAAGAGTTCACTTGGTTACCACAAAGCTGTGGCTACAGGCGGGTGGCAGAAGGGCGCAAGCTGGCAGGCTGGCACCCCTTACTGAGTAATGACGCGGAGCGCGTTCACCGTAAAGGGATCAGCGTACGCAGCTTTGCGGTGTCTCAGGACGAAGTGCCAGAGCAGCAGCTAGAATCGCACATCATTGCTGTGTTGCCGATGTAGATGCTTCAGCCTTCAAGCGTTTGGTTGACCCTTCGGTGTGTTGAGCATTGTTAAAAACACTCTTTTGACCGATGAAAGCACGCTGTTGGCAGGCGCTGAGCTTGTTTTTTTGGTGCTGTTTTTCAGGGGAGCATCCCAAATTGTTGGGAAATGATCTTGGTATTTCATTGTTTCTTCAGACTCCTATCTTCAGGTTACTAGCAAACATGCTTAGACATTGGTGTATGCGACTAAGGTTTAGTATGCCGAAGAATTAGCCGGGTGTGAATACTAAATGGAAAATATTTTCATAAAATTTAGTGCGGATTAAAAGGCGAGGTTTTTAAGCGGGTATGGAATGATCTGACAACCAGCGCTGCAGCGCTTCAAATGGCATGGGTCGAGCAAACAGGTAGCCTTGAAAAACGTCACAATCCAGCGCTATGAGTTGCTGGTGCTGCTGCAACGTTTCTACCCCCTCTGCAACAACCATTAAATCTAGGTGATGGGCGAGCGCTATAATGCCCTGTACGACGGCGGCATCTTTACTGTTTTCAGAAATATTAGTAATAAAACTTCGATCAATTTTTACTTTGTCTACTGGCAAGTGGCGCAAATAGCTCAAGCTTGAAAAACCGGTGCCAAAATCGTCAATCGCAATGCTAATGCCCATGTTCCGCAGGGCGTGGAGCTTTTCAATCGCGGCGTCGGTATCGTTCATTAAAATACCTTCCGTTAGTTCAAGCTCTAGGGAATTGGGGTTCAGCCCCGTGGCTTCTAACGTACTGAGTAAAGTGCTAAAAAAACTAGGTCGATGAAACTGCATGGGGGAGAGGTTAATAGCCACACGACAGTGAGCGGGAAGCAGTGGCTTCAGAATTAGAAAATCCTGTGCTGCGCGGTCCATTACCCACTGGCTCAAGGCGATAATCTGACCCGTCTCTTCAGCAATGGGGATAAAAAGTCCTGGTGATATCGGCCCCTTGGTGGGGTGGTTCCAACGCACTAATGCTTCCAAGCCCTGTACCTTTCCATCCTGCGTCAGTAGGGGCTGATAGTGCAGTGCAAACTGGTCATTAAGGATCGCTTCCTGTAAATCATTTCTCAGCGTCACTCGTTGAGTCAGTTTTTGATTGATGTCCTGGGTGAAGGTCTGGAAGGTGTTACGACCATGTTGCTTCGCTTTATACATGGCCATGTCGGCTTGCTGTAGCAGTTCTTCTGAATGTAATAAACGTTTATCGTTCAGTGCGATACCAATGCTAGCTGACAAATACAGTTCGTGGCGTTCGATTCGGTAGGGCAAGGCTAGCTCCACCAGCAGGCGCTCCGCTATTTCCTCTGCTTGCAGGGGGCTATTCAGATCCGGCAGCAGCAAAACAAACTCATCCCCGCCGAAGCGACATAAAGTGTCAGAGGGGCGAATAGCCTGCTTAAGTCTCTGTGCTACGTGGATCAGCACTTGGTCACCAATATCGTGTCCTAGCGTATCGTTGATTGGCTTGAACTCATCCAGGTCGATAAATAGCACGGCTAACTGTTGTTCATGGCGCTTTGCGAGTTCGACATCGTGGCGTAAGCGATCCTCAAATAGAGCACGATTACCCAGGCCTGTTAGCGCGTCGTGAGTGGCATGAAAAGCGAGGGCGTTCTCATGGTCACGGCGTTCAGAGATATCTGTAATGCTGCCTACAAAGTGCGTTACCTGACCGTTGTGGGATTTTACGGGAGACAAAAATAGATTATTCCAAAACGCCTGACCATTTTTTCGGTAGTTGCGAATGGTCAAGGCGATATCTCGCTGTTGTTCAAATGCAAGTTGGATATCAGCAATTTGCTTAGGGTCGGTATCTTTGCCTTGTAATAAGCGACAGTTATGCCCTTTTACTTCTTCAAGTGGATAGCCCGTTATTGCAACAAAAGCCGGGTTAACATAAATGATTGGATAGTCATCCTGGAGTGCTTCACAAATCAAGATGCCATTGCTGCTGGCTTCGAGGCTGCGCTGGTAAATACGTAGCTGCGCCTCTTTTTGGCGCAGAACCGTCATGTCCTTGGCTATTCCATAAACACCGACGACTTGACCCATTGCCACCGTGGGCAGAAAGGAAATGTCCAGCTGTCGTGCATGGCCATGTTGACTGATAACTTCCAGTTCAAATCGCTGTGCGCTGCCTTTGAGAGCTTGTTGGAAAGCAGCATCAACGGTGGTGTAGCTCTCAGGAGGAATGAACGCCTGCCAATGGGTGCCGATGATCTGAGCTTCATCGATTTCAAGTAAATCAAGAACAGATTGGTTGACGCTTAGGTGGTAGCCGCTTACATCGAGAGAGAACACCGCATCTGGGTTATAGATAAAAAGTGAGCGGAATCGCTGTTCACTGTCTTGGAGTGTTTTTTTAGCTTTTGAAAGCTCATTCGTACGTTGGGCTCGAGCGGATATGAGTGCAAGGCTGAACACCAACTGAAAAGTGAGTAATAATCCAGAAAGCCCAACGCCTGCGGCAATATAATTAGCGAGGTTGGGAGGCGGGTCAGGTAGCTCAGAAAGGGCGAGATTAATAACCGTCCCGCCAGGTAGCACGGCGGTGTGGTCTGCTAATGTCTGCGGGGGTGGCGCTGGCGAGGTGGCGGGTAATAGCCCATTGCCACTATCAACTAGATGACCGTTGACATGATTAATATGCAGCGCAAAGGCCCCGTTGGTGACACTGGTATCCTGCGCTAAGAGTAGCGCTATATCGACGACGGTGACCAGCTGGTAGGGCTGGTCCGGCTGATGGATAGAGAGAAGTGCTAGCGTAGGATGCTCATAGTCTGGGAATGCCCATTGGGCCGTATTTCGCTGCTGGTTAAGCCATGTCAGGGTAGATAAGGTATTCAATTGGTCATCTAGCCACACCAGAGTGTCGCTATGGCGAGCGCGACGCCAGACATCATTCGCCTGTGGATTAAAGTAAGCAATGGCTAATATGCTTGGGTAGTCCGCTAAGTAGCGCTCTACTTCCCGATTGCGTGACATGTTGTCTGCAAACACTAGGCTCCAGCGTTCTGCTAAACGCTCCAGTACAACGGTTCGTGACGTCAGCGTTTGGGCAATGTTGACCGCAATGCCTTCCAGGCTTTGTTTGGCACTGTGCCGAGTCTCTTGATGTTGGTTCCAGCCAACTAAAAACCATCCACTGATGCTCAAGCTAACGCCAAGAATGCCCGCCAACACAGCAGGACTACTTAAAGAGGCTTTCAGGTGGGGGATATGTTGGCTCACCATTATCATCGCCAGGCCAAAAAAGAAGCAGAAAAATCCTGGAATCAGCCCACTGGCGCGAGGAACCCAACCGGGTAATGACCAGCCAAAATGAATGGCGAACGTAATGCAACCAATGATCCAAAGTAGAAGACCGCTGAGTTGCCAAATTCGCCATTGCCAGCGTCCCTGGGGTCCTATCCAAAGACACAAACTTGCCATTACTACGATGGGGACGACTTGGTTAGGCAGTCGAGGATGGTTGCTTAGTAGCGATAACGGGTAATAAGATTCATCTAAAGCGTTGTGTAAAAGCGTGTAGCTGGCAACGGCCATTAGCAATATGGCTGCCGCCTGACGGCAGCGCTTGAAGTTGACCATTACCGAACTTAATCCCAGGCCACTTAATAAAAGAACCAAGGCGCTGTCCGGTAGCAGTGCCAGGGATTGCGGCTGGTGAAGGTCCGGGAAAAAGCCTAGCAAGAAACTGCCCGCCCCAATCAAGACGGTGGTTACCAGCAAAATAAGTAAGCCAGCTTGAAGGGCAAGCTCGCGATTATTGATATCCATCAACAATGGTTCGCATTTGAGTTATAATGAGGAGTTCACACTGTTATAGGCATAGCGGGTCTCTACAGGCTCCATGCTAAAAAGTATCTAGGTGGAATTAATGGTTCTTTAATCTAATAACTCATACCTGTATCTCACGATTAAACTTGCTACGCAAACTTAATATCTCGTCAAAAAGTATATGTCTAACGTCGATGTTGCTCCCATCAATAGAGCCCGGTTCCACGGGCTCTATAGGGACTATTGACGTTTCCCCGTTCAAGGGGTCAAACCTAGCGCCCAAAGAATAAAAGCATCCTGTCGTGCAGTGTCACGCCAGGCTTTGAATCGGCCAGAGGCGCCGCCGTGGCCACTGCTCATGTCGGTGCGCAATAGAATCGGCGCGGATTCTTGCTGCTGCTGAGCTACCAGGGCATAAAACTTCGCGGGTTCCCAGTAACTCACCCGGGTGTCAAACCAGCTGCCTTCAATCCAAAGTGCTGGGTACGGCTGCGGCTGGATGTTATCGATGGGCGAGTAGCCGCGAATTCGTTCTGCCACCTCAGTCGTTTCAGGATTGCCCCACTCACTATACTCAGCCGTTGTCAGCGGCAGCTCAGGGTTCTGCATGGTTCGCAGTACATCTAAAAAGGGCACGTCTAACAAAGCCGCACAAAACTTTTCCGGCGCACGATTGATACAGGTGCCGACTAACAGGCCACCGGCACTGGCGCCATAGGCTGCTATGCGCTGTGGATCGCTGACGCCTTGTTGGACGAGTGCCTCCCGGGCGGCTAGGAAATCATTAAAGCTATTCTCCTTATGGGCCATCTTGCCATTCAAGTACCAGGGCTCGCCTCGTTCACCACCACCTCTAACATGGGCAACGGCAAAAGCTGCGCCGCGCTCTAGTAGCTCTAAACGGGCAATTGAGAACCATGGGTCGAGTGCTTCGCCATAGGCGCCGTATCCATACAGCAGAGTGGGTAATCGTTGGTCTGCCAGGTCGGCGCGCATTACCACCGACACAGGTACCTGTTCGCCATCCTTACTGGTGGCCCATAGCCGCCGGCTGATTAAGTGTTCTGGCTGAAGGTTGCCATAGACAGGCACCTTTTTTAGCAGTGTTCGTTCACCGTTAGTTAGGTCAAGGGCGAACCAGCGCGGTGGCTGGGTAAACGACTCTTCACGTAGGCGAAGCACTTCGCTATCAAAGTGCGGAGCATCCTCTAGCATTTGTGAGCAGGGGTGTTCAGGTAGCGCAATATGCTCATCAAGGGTGCATGTATGCTGTTCATCAAACACCAAGCGCCGCAAATGTACTTGCGCCTGGGCATGATCGCGCTCTGCCACTACCAATCCCCATGAGAACGCATCAACGCCCTCTAGCGTGGCGACTTCGCGGTGTTCAATTAACGTTTTCCAGCTAGGCGCAGAGGGAGCAAGCTGAGATTGACCCAGTTGGTCTTCAGCCAGGTGATCAAGCTGAAAATGCGTGCCCACCTGATTATGCAGGCGGTAAAAAGTACCTGGACGGTGGTCTATACTGTACTCAACCCCTTCTTGACGTGGCTGAATGCAGAGTGGCGCGTCAGCGGGGGCGTTAGCGGGTAGGAGGTGTATTTCGCTAGTGTCTTTTGAGCCGCTTTCAAGCAGTAGCCATGTTCGCGAGCGTGTTTTACCAATCCCCAGCCAGAACTCTGGATCTTCTTCACGTAGCACTAATTCTGGCGGCGTTAGAGCAGAGAGTTCTTTGAGTGCTAGTGGCAAGCGCCACACGCTATCAGGGCGCTGGGTATCATCAAAGCGAGTGAACAGCAGGGTAGCAGTGGTAGAGGTCTGGTCTTCAGCCCAGCATAGGCCTGCGCCGATATCGCTTAGCAGTTGAACGGGTTCCCCCTCAGGCAGTGCTTTCAGCCACAGGGTATAGCGCTCATCACCTTGAGTATCTTCAGTCCAGGCTAGCCACTGCTCATCGGGTGAGAGTGCCATGTCGCCCATATCATAAAAGTCATGCGCTTTCGCGCGGACACGAACATCAAAGAAACACACCCCCTGGTCAGGCTGACCGTTGGCATAGCGCCACCAGCAGGGGTAATCGTCCTCAGCACTGGTTTCGCTCCAGAACGTAAAATGGTCTAGCGTTGTCTTAAGGCTTGTAACCGCTAAGTCGCGGCGTGCCAGATGACTCTGGTAGAGCGTTTCTTCCAAAGGGGCTAGAGGAGCGAACCACTCTGCCTGTTGTTGGTTGGCTGCTTCTAAAAAAGCAGTTACTTGTGGGTCATCGCGCTCTTCTAACCAGTGCCATTGCGGATCATTAGCGCGATAATAGCGCGCAGCGGGTAAGTCCAAATGCATGCCTGGCTGTGCTTTCATAAATTCATAGGTACCATAACGGGAAATCAACGTCGGGTGAGTTCACCCACATGAGGGGTATTATGCTGTCTGGAGATTCAATGTCACTGCTGTGGTTAAGTTATTACGGGCTGTCACTGCTCGTGATCATCGCTGTTTACTTTACCTTGGCGCTGCTACCGCGCTTGCCGCGGCTGGTGCTGACATGGGCGGTTGCCGGTGCAATATGGGCACCCGCCACTTTTAGGTTGCCGTTAATAGAAGAGGGTGAATTCTATACCGGTTGGGCACCAGCAGCGATGGTCGCGGCGGTTGGTTTGTTTGAAAATAATGGCGGCGCACTGCGTGGAGGTTTGCTGTGGCTGGTGTTAGGAATGGCGTTAGGTGCCATCATTGGTATCGCACTGTGGTGGTGGCGTCGTCCTGATGAGTATGAGTATATTGAAGAGGAGGAAGAGCTGGACGATACACAGCCTCCGCGTCGTCGTGAACCGGTCATCGGCTAACGGCATGCTTAAACAATTTTTTGGTGTTTCACCGTTTGTGAGCCGTATGTGTAAAACGCATGTGTGAATTATTGGGTATGAGCGCTAATGTGCCCACTGATATTTGCTTCAGCTTTTCCGGGTTTTTGCATCGCGGTGGAGGTACAGGCCCTCACCGCGATGGATGGGGTATCGCTTTCTACGAAGAAGGTGGCTACCGGGATTTTCGGGACCCGCACCCCTCTGTCGACTCACCGATCGCTCGACTGATTTGTGATTACCCTATTAAATCCAACGTCGTGATTAGCCATATTCGTCAAGCCAACGTGGGAGGCGTTCGCTTGGCCAATACGCATCCTTTTATGCGCGAAATGTGGGGGCGTCCTTGGTGCTATGCTCATAATGGCCAGTTGAGTAGCTGGGAAGCGTTGCCGCTAGGTGCCTATAATCCGGTGGGCTCCACGGATAGTGAACACGCTTTCTGTTGGCTGATGGGCGAACTGCGTCGCGCCTTTCCTTTGCCGCCCTCGGCACCAGAGCCTCTTTGGGAACATGTGCATCAGCTATGTGAAAAGCTGAGAGCCCTAGGCGTATTCAATCTGCTGCTCTCTGATGGCACGCATCTATATACATTTTGTTCGACTAAACTAGCTCACATTACCCGCTGCGCGCCATTTGGTGATGCAGAACTTTCCGATGCTGAAATGACAGTAAATTTTGCTGAGCACACAACGCCTGATGATGTCGTTTCTGTCATTGCTACGGAACCACTTACCCACAATGAAGCCTGGCATCACATGACGCCGGGTGAACTATTAGTGTGGCGTGATGGAGAAATACAGGCGCGCTACTGTCCATAAAGTACTGTTCTTAGTGAGTCCAGTTGCTACATTAATAGATAGAGATTCTTATGTTGATAAACAGGCTCAGCTTCATCCATAGCATGTACTCAATATGACGTGTTATGGCCTAAAGTCGAAACGCTAGTTTCAATCGATCGTTTTACAGCCCGGCGTGTGTCGTATATCGTTGGGTCCTTAAACCTAGTGATAACAACAAGGTCGGTGCTCACGCCGACACGGATAGCGGAGATTGCCCCATGAGCGAAAATGCCAACGCCGCCGTTTTACGTGGCCCAGCGCTTGAAGGGTTGGATCAATATGATTCAGTCACGGATGTATTCCACGCAGCGGTTAGCCGTTTCAAACAGAAGCCAGCCTTTACCTGTATGGGCAAGACGCTCACTTTTGCCGACCTTGATCGCCTGTCAGCAGACTTTGCAGCATGGTTGCAGCATGAAACTGACCTAGTGCCTGGCGATCGCATTGCCATACAGCTACCTAACGTACTGCAATTTCCAGTCGCAGTATTTGGTGCCTTGCGTGCAGGCTTGGTAGTGGTTAATACCAACCCGCTGTATACCGAGCGGGAGATGGCCCATCAGTTCAAAGACTCCAATGCTAAAGCCATTTTGATCCTAGCGAATATGGCCGATAAGCTGGAAAAAGTACTGGATAAGACCGACATCAAGCACGTGGTAGTCACCCAGTTGGCTGATTTACACGATGTGCCTAAGCGCTGGTTGATCAACGCAGTGGTTAAGCACGTTAAAAAAATGGTGCCTGCCTATTCATTACCCGGTGCGATTGGCTTTCGCGACGCGCTGAAAAAAGGCGCCTCGTTAAGCCACACTGAAGCAAAGCAAAGCCTTGATGATCTAGCCGCCTTACAGTACACCGGTGGCACGACGGGAATGCCTAAGGGCGCAATGCTGACGCACCGTAATCTTGTGGCCAATATGCTCCAGGCCCGTGCCGCCATCGGGACGCACCTGCGTGACGGTGAAGAGCTGGTCATAGCGCCGCTGCCGGTTTACCACATCTATACATTTACGGTTAACTGCTTGTTCTTGATGGAAACAGGTAACCATTCACTGTTAATCACTAATCCCCGTGATTTGGATGCCTTTGTTAAAGAGCTTAAAGGCTTACCATTTACGGCCTTTATCGGCCTAAACACGCTGTTTAATGCACTGTGTAACCGTGATGATTTTAAGCAGTTAGACTTTTCCAAGCTCAAGCTGACCATCTCAGGCGGAATGGCGTTGACCAAAGCTGCAGCGCAGCGCTGGGAACAGACTACGGGATGTACGATTGCTGAAGGCTATGGTTTAACTGAGACGTCGCCGATTGTTAGCTTCAATCCCACCGATGCGATTCAGTTGGGAACCATTGGAAAGCCTGTGGCGGGCACTGCCGTAAAAGTTGTCGATACCGATGGCAACGACGTGGCAATGGGTGAGCCAGGCGAGCTATGTGTACAAGGCCCGCAGGTCATGAAAGGTTACTGGCAGCGCGAAGACGAAACCCGTGCATCGATCGATGAGGATGGCTGGTTCTTTACGGGCGATATCGCCGTGCTTCAGGATGACGGCTACATTCGCATTGTTGACCGCAAAAAGGACATGATTTTGGTCTCCGGCTTCAACGTCTATCCTAACGAAATTGAGGACGTCGTGGCTGCCCACCCGGATGTGCTTGAATCAGCGGCGGTCGGTGTGCCCGATGAAAATGCTGGCGAAGCGATAAAGCTGTTTGTGGTCAGCAAAAACGATCAGCTAGACGAGAAAACGCTACGCGACTGGTGTAAGAAAGAGCTAACGGGCTACAAAGTGCCTAAGCAAATTGAGTTCCGTGATGAGCTTCCCAAAACAAATGTGGGCAAGGTGCTGCGTCGCCAGCTCCGCGATGAAGAGCCCTCAAACACGTAGCTAGGTAGTGGTTAAACGCTCGTCTGCTGACTACAAGTGCTGTGGTTAGGCGTCGGGGAGTTGAAAGCGCTACAATAGTCAGCCCGCTCATATGAGCGGGCTGATTTTTTTGATATCTCTTTTTGACTATCTCTTTTAAATGCCCAAGCGAATGGAAGCCGAGTCTATCGTGACTACCGACACATCCCCAGCCCCCACCGACAGCCAACGTCTTGCATCGCTCAAGCAAGCCGTGGGCGAAGTGATGCTGCGTGACACGGAACGGCTGGAACGACGCATAGCCGGGCTAAACCGCCGCCTGCGCGATAATAAGCCAATTAGCCGTGGTTTGGAGGAAGTGCAGCGCGAAGTCAGCCGTGCTCAGCAGTTGTTCGGTCAGCGTGTAGCCCAAAAGGTCGCTCTAAATTATCCCCCAGAGCTTCCGGTGGTGGAGCGGCGAGAAGATATTCTTAATGCAATACGTGACCATCAGGTGGTGGTCGTTGCAGGGGAGACTGGCTCAGGCAAAACCACTCAGCTACCCAAGATGTGCCTGGAGCTGGGACGCGGTCGCCGGGGCATGATTGGTCACACCCAGCCACGTCGATTGGCAGCCCGTAGCGTGGCCGGGCGTCTGGCAGAAGAATTAGAGGCCTCGTTGGGCGACCAAGTAGGCTATCAGGTGCGTTTCACCGATCAGAGCAATCCCACTACCTTAGTCAAACTAATGACCGATGGGATTTTGCTGGCCGAGACGCAGAACGATCCGCTGTTGCTGCGCTACGACACCATCATTATTGATGAAGCTCACGAGCGCAGCTTGAATATTGACTTCCTGCTCGGGTATCTAAAGCGTCTGCTGCCCAAGCGGCCCGATCTAAAGGTCATCATTACCTCAGCGACCATCGATGTAGAGCGCTTTGCCAAACACTTTGGAACAGCGGCAAAACCTGCGCCAGTCGTTGAAGTGACTGGGCGTACTTATCCGGTTGAGGTGCACTATCGCCCTTTGATACGCGATGAAGAGGGCGAAGAGGACCGCACCATTCAGGAAGGTATTCTGCACGCAGTCGAAGAGCTTGAAGCCATTGAGCGTGAGAAAGGCTGGCTGCATGGCCCTCGAGATGTCCTGGTGTTTTTACCCGGCGAGCGGGAAATTCGTGAAACCGCAGACACCCTGCGGCGAGCCGATCTGAAAGGCACAGAGATCCTGCCGCTCTATGCCAGGCTCTCTAACGAAGAACAGAACCGCGTCTTTGCCCCTCACCGCGGGCGGCGAATAGTGCTGGCTACCAACGTGGCGGAGACGTCGCTAACCGTGCCTGGCATCCGCTATGTGATTGACCCAGGCCTGGTGCGTATCAGCCGCTACAGCTATCGGTCAAAAATTCAGCGGCTGCCCATTGAAGCGGTTAGCCAAGCCAGCGCCAATCAGCGCAAAGGCCGCTGTGGACGTATTGCCGAAGGCGTATGTATTCGTCTCTATAGTGAAGAAGACTTCTTATCCCGTCCTGGTTTTACCGATCCGGAGATTCAGCGCACCAATTTGGCGTCGGTGATTCTCTCGATGCTGGGTCTGAAGCTAGGCGATATAGAAGAGTTCCCGTTTGTTGATCCGCCGGATAGCCGATTTGTTAAGGATGGCTTTCGGTTGCTGTTCGAACTGGGCGCAGTCGATGAAAAACAGCATATTTCTCCACTGGGCCGCAAGCTGGCGCGACTGCCGATTGATCCACGTTTAGCGCGCATGGTGCTAGCAGGCGCTGAGATTGGCAGCCTGCGTGACGTGCTGATTGTCGTGTCGGCGCTGGCCATTCAAGACCCTCGCGACCGACCTGCGGATAAACGCCAGGCAGCGGATCAGGCCCACCAGCGCTGGCATGATCCAGACTCAGACTTTGTTGCCTTGCTGAATCTCTGGCACGGGATTGAAAACGCCCGCGAGGCGCTATCAGGCAATCAGCTACGTCGCTGGTGTCGTGAGCACTATATCAACTATCTGCGTATGCGCGAGTGGCACGATACGTTCCGCCAACTCCGCCAACTGCTGCGCGATATGGATATTGAGGTGCCGGCACCATCACCCCGGGATGAGGACGAAAGCGAAGAGCAGGCGCGCCAAACTCGGCGAAAAACCTCAGGCAAAGTGCATCAAGCGCTGCTCTCAGGGCTGCTCTCCAACCTGGGAACACTGCTAGAGAACCGGGAATATCTCGGCGCCCGCAATCGCAAGTTTATGATTCATCCTGGCTCAGGATTAGCCAAGAAATCACCTAAATGGATCATGGCTTTTGAACTGATTGAAACGTCCAAACTATTTGCCCGTACCGTTGCCAAAATCGAGCCACACTGGATTGAACCCCTGGCTCAGCATCTAATAAAACGCAGCTACAGCGAGCCGCACTGGGAAATGAAGCGGGCACAAGTGGTGGCGTTTGAGCAGGTAACGTTGTTTGGCCTACCCATCGTGGCGCGCCGCCGGGTGCATTACGGGCCAATCGCCCCTCAAGAGTCCAGGGAGCTGTTTATTCGCCGTGCCTTGGTGGAAGGGGAGTTCCAGACTAAAGGTAGTTTCTTCAACCATAACCGTGCGCTGATTGATGAAGTTGAAGCCTTGGAAGATCGTGCCCGGCGGCGGGATATTTTGGTCGATGAAGAGGCGCTATTTAGCTTTTACGCTGAGCGAATCCCAACGGATATTGTCAACGGCAAAGGGTTTGAGCACTGGCGCAAGCAGGCTGAGCAGCATGAACCCGAAATACTTCATTTCGACCTTGATGCGCTGAAGGCAAGAGACGCGGGTGATGTCACCCAGGCGCAGTATCCTGACCATTTGACCCTGGCAGGCGTGGCCTATCCGGTCAGCTATCATTTTGACCCCGAGGCTCAAGATGACGGGGTTACGATCACCGTTCCGGCCGCCATGTTGCCTCAGGTGCCGGTTCACGCTCTGGAGTGGCTGGTGCCTGGACTGCTGCGCGAAAAATGTATCGCGCTGTTGAAGTCGCTACCAAAGAGTATCCGCCGCCAAGTGGTACCGATTCCCGATTGGGTTGATGCAGCGCTGGAAACCTTAGTGCCCGACCAACGGCCTTTAACTGAGGCGTTGGGGGAGTTTATCCGCCGTCGCACTTCCACGCGGGTTCATCCCGACGACTGGCGCTTAGATTTGCTTGAACCGCATCTCATGATGAATATCCGCGTCGTTGATCACGCGGGTGAAACCCTCGGGCAGGGACGTGATCTGCGCGCGTTAGAGCAGCGTTTTGAAGCGGCGGCGAGTGCCGGCGCCCAGGCACTCGCCGAACAAGTCAGCAGCGAACCTGCCGTTGCCGGGCTACCTGAAGCGCCACTGCCTGCTTCACGGGTCACCACTCAGGCGGGCATTCGTGTTGAGGCCTACCCTGCGTTAGTGGCAGAAGCCAGCGAGTTCAGGGTAGCGCTGTTCGATCATCCCGCTAAAGCGGATGCGGCCCACCAAGAGGGTATCGCGCGACTGGCCATTGCTCGGCTACCCGAGCAGGCTAAAGCCATTAAGCAACTTTCCGGTGTTGAGAAATGCGCTCTGTTGTTTGCCAAAGTGGGCAGTAAGCAAGCACTGGTTGAGGATCTGCTGCTAGCGGTGTTTACCCAGGTAGTGGCACAGCATCCGCTGCCGCGCTCAGAAGGGGAGTTTGGCCAACGGTTGCGGGATACCCAGGGTCAGCTTATTGACCATGCGAAAGTGCTTCTGGTGAGTGTGGAAGCTGCTCTCAAAGGCCATTTGGCGGTTAGTAAGCTATTAAAAGGAAAGCTTAATTTTGCCTTGGCGTTGGTGTATAGCGATGTCAGTAACCAGATGCAGCGTCTCGTTTATCCGGGCTTTATTCGTGACGCTGGCCCATGGCTTAACGAATACCCACGCTATACCGAGGCTGCGCTTATTCGGCTCGAAAAAGCCGCCCGCGAACGTGGCCGCGATCAAATGATGATGCAAGACGTCCAAGGGTTAGAGGCCCGTTTTGATGCGCGCCGTAAAAGTGAGCGTCGTGGTCACATTGAAGATCCGGATTTGGTTGATTTCGGGTGGTGGCTGCAGGAGCTTAGGGTGTCTCTATTTGCTCAGCAGTTGGGTACCAGTATGGTGGTTTCAGTCAAACGCCTTGAAAAACGCTGGCAAGAGATAATTAGCGTTTAGACGTTTTCTGGAAAAACCGCTATTTTACGCACACAGTAACTGTACGGGTTCGCCGTAAGTCTAGTACTAGCCATTGATGGCCAGTCACATCGGCAAGCCGCTAAAAGGAGATTGGCATGACAAATGTGGTGATTACCGGGACAGGTCTTTATACGCCGGAACACGCCATTGATAATGCGGCCCTGGTGGCGGCATTTAACGCTTGGGTAGATAGCGACAATAGCGCTCATGCTGATGCCATTGCGCGAGGAGAGCGGGAGCCGCTGGCGTATTCAAGCAGTGAATTCATTGAAAAAGCGTCAGGGATTAAAAGCCGTTACGTCTTGGATGCGCAAGGCATCCTTGACCCACAGCGTATGAAGCCTAAACTGCCACAGCGCAGTAACGCCGAGCCGTCCATTCAGTGTGAAATGGCAACGTCTGCTGCTCGCCAAGCATTAGCCGCTGCTCAGGTGGATGCCGCCGATATTGAGCTGGTCATCGTTGCCTGTTCCAATCTCGAGCGTGCTTACCCCGCCGTGGCAGTAGAAGTGCAGCAGCAATTAGGTACAGCAGGTTACGGGTTTGATATGAACGTTGCCTGTAGCTCGGCAACCTTTGCGATGGAAATGGCTGCTAATGCCATCGCGGCGGGCAGCGTAAAACGTGCGTTAATCGTAAATCCAGAGATTTGTTCTGCGCACCTCAATTTTAGGGATCGTGACAGCCATTTCATTTTCGGCGATGCTTGTACCGCTCTAGTACTGGAAAATAGCGACGTTGCCGTGGCAGAAGAGCGATATGAAATTCTCGGTACGCGTTTGGTCACCCGGTTTTCCAATGCGATCCGTAATAATTCTGGGTTTCTAAATCGTGTGACGGACAGCGATCCAATGGCTTTGGATAAGCTTTTTGTGCAAGAAGGAAGGCGTGTGTTTAAAGAGGTTTGCCCCATGGTGGCCAAACTGATTACTGATCATTTAGCGTCTCTTGAGCTGAATGGCAGCGACCTTAAGCGCATGTGGTTGCACCAAGCTAACCAACACATGAATGATTTGATTGCCCGTAAAGTGCTGGGTTATGACCCCAGTGCAACTGAGGCGCCCATCATTCTGGATCGTTATGCCAATACAAGCTCTGCGGGTTCGATTATTGCGTTCCATCTCTACCGCCAACAACTCGTCGCAGGAGACGTTGGTGTCATTTGCTCTTTTGGAGCAGGTTACAGTGCTGGCAGCGTGGTTGTGCGCCGGCACTAAATGCGGTGCGGAATTGGAAAAAAAGGAAAAAAGTCATGCGGCAGTTGTTAAATAACGGGAAGTCATCATTGACGTGGCGCACCAGGGGCTTGCCTCTCCTACTGGTGGCGTTATTAGCAACCGGCGGCTGTGCCAGTACTCAAGTAGCTGAAGATTCCCACCCTGAAGACCCCTGGGAAGGTTTTAACCGTAAAGTGTTTGCGTTTAACGATGTGGTGGATCGCTACACGCTAAGACCTGTGGCCAGGGGCTATCGAACCATTACACCTGAGCCTGTGCAAACAGGCGTGGGTAATTTTTTCTCCAATCTCGGTGAGCTGCGCACCGCTATTAACAGTATGTTACAAGGTAAGCCCGGCAACGCGGGTCTAGCCACTTCGCGATTTTTGATCAACTCCACGGTGGGTGTTGGTGGGCTTTTGGATTACGCCACCCATATGCAAATCACGGCGGATCGCGAAGATTTTGGTCAAACTTTAGCGGTTTGGGGGTGGGAAGATTCCCGCTACCTTGTATTGCCTTTATTAGGCCCGAGCACGCTGCGGGATACGACGGGTTTGCCTGCTGACATGGCCTCTTATCCGGTTTATTACGTAGACGATAATACGGTTCGTGTTGGCTTGACGGCGTTAAACCTGATTGATGTTCGCGCTGGCTTTCTGGATCAGGAAGAGCTGATCCGCGGTGATCGCTATCGTTTTATTAGAGATGCTTTCTTACAAAGCCGCCAATTTGAAATCAGCGACGGAGAACTGGGTGATGACCCCTTTGCTGCTGATGACTTTGACTTCGATGACAGCGACTTTGATTTTGATGACAGTGACTTCGATGATAGCGACTTTGGTGACGAAAACGTTGCCGATTGAGGCTTATGATGGATCATTCTAAGCAGTTGATCGCGGTGATCGATGAACCAGGTTCTGAACGCGACGCGTTGTCAGAAGCGATTACCTGTGATGGCATGTGGGTATTTGCCGCTGAGGATATAGAGCACTTGCCGGCTAGCACGGCATTGATTGTTGCGCATGCGCGGGCAGTGCCTCGGCAACAATGGTCCCAATTGACGCGCCGCTTGCCGACACTAATCGTCAGTGACTCGCGCCAGGATGCCGACTTAATTAAGGCAATTGATATTGGCTTGGTGGACTATATCGTCCATCCACTGCGTCATGCAGAACTTTTGCGACGAATGATACGTAAGGCCATAGAGCTAAATGATTTAGCCCTTGAGCGTGAGCGGGACCACGAGCGACTGGCAGAGTTAAATGAAAGTTTAGAGACGCATTTAGCGCTGCTGCGGATGGATCAACAGAGCGGCGGTCACATTCAGCGGCGCCTATTGCCGGTGCACCCAAAAGTGATCAATGGGGTGTATTACGACTATTTGTTTGCTCCTTCGCTGTACTTATCCGGTGATTTTCTGGATTATCAACGCTATAACGAACGTTACAGCGCGTTTTATTTTGCCGATGTATCAGGGCACGGCGCATCATCGGCCTTTGTGACCGTGCTGCTCAAATATTTATGCAATCGCTGGCTGAGCGAGTGGGATGGGCAGCAGCCTGAAAATCTACCCCCCGACTGGCTGCGAGCAATGAACCGTGAGTTGCAGGGCACGGATATTGGCAAACATGCTACTTTATTTGTCGGTGTTATTGACCATGAAGCGCATACTCTGCACTATTCGCTCGGCGCTCAGCTTCCCATGCCGTTTTTGGCGGCAGGGGGAACGATTAGTCGATTAGAAGGGGAGGGAATGCCGGTAGGTCTTTTCCCCGATCTAGAGTATCCTTCGCTCAGCTGTAGTTTGCCGGCAGAGTTTCGTCTATGGCTCTGCTCGGACGGTGTACTGGAATGCTTGCCGGGTAAAACGCTCGACACGCGGCTCAAGGAACTTGAGCAATTAGTAAGCGAGTGTGTAACCCTTGAGCAATTGCGCGACCGGTTAGCAGAGACAAATGCACTTCTTGCGGAAGGAGATGCTGAGTTTGATGCTAATCAGGAACGCGATGCTTTACCCGATGATCTAACAATCATGATGGTGAGCGGATTTGGTCATGCTGATTGAAGAAGGCCGCATCAAAGCGGCGTTCGATTCTGGTGTTTTTGTTTTAAAACTGTGCGGCGATGTGCGTTTAACGCTCTGCGCTACGCTCGATACTCAGGCCCAACGTCTTGCGGCGACGCCGGGTTTGAGCGCCGTCCTGATTGACTTGCGTGAGGCCACCAACGTGGACTCAACGGCGCTTGGCTTTCTTGCCAAGGTGGCTATGGCGGTCAAAGGGCGTTTGGAGCAACCACCAACGATTATTGTCGATAATCCTGATGTACGGAAAATGCTCGATGTGATGGGCTTCGCGCATTTTTTTACGCTGGTGGAAGCGCCATTACAACAGCCAACGGCGCTCAACGATGTATTAGAAGAGTTGCCGGAAGAACCCGCTGATGAAGAGGGGCTGCGTGAGCGTATCCTGGAAGCCCACCGGATATTGATGCACATGAATGAGCACAACCGCGAGCAATTTCAGCCGCTGGTAGAGATGCTTGAATCGCAAGACGCAGCTGCAAATCATTGAGCGCTTTTCTAGAATACCTTTCACTGCTTTTACCCAGGCAATGTCGTTAGCCTCAACTCCTTGGCATCACGGCACTTGCTTGGTTCGCTAACTCCAATAGCCTTTCACCAATAGTATGTCGCCCCCGACAAACGGCATAAAATCGTCTATGATTAGCGCCCTATCTATTTAAGCGTGCATGTTATTGCCGTTAAGGAGACCCATGGACCTTAATCCTCGTCGGGTGGCGCTGTTGGTCGCTGCCAATACAGCACTTGCGCCTTTTGCTATCGACGCTTACTTGCCTGCCATGGGTATTATTGCCGAAAACATCGGCGCCAGCATTCACCGCACAGAACTCTCCATCAGCGTGTTTTTATTTGGCTTTGCACTGGGCCAGCTGTGCTTTGGGCCACTTTCTGACCGTATCGGTAGAAAGCCAGTGCTACTGGGTGGGCTGGTGGTGTTTATGCTGGCTAGCCTTGCCATTACGTCGGTGGACAGTTTGTCTACGTTACTGGCTTGGCGTTTTTTACAAGCGTTGGGCGGCGGCGCCTGCGTGGTTAACTCGGCGGCGATTGTGCGTGACTGCTTTAGCGGGCGAGAAGCTGCCAAAGTGATGTCTACCATGGCGATGATTATGATGTTGGCGCCGCTAGTTGCACCTGCTGTGGGGAGCTTGTTGCTGTATATAGCGGGTTGGTGGTTAATTTTTGTATTCTTGGCCGTGTATGCAGGGTTTTTATTGTGGCTGCTGGGAACGCGCTTACCGGAAACCCGCGATATGTCGTTGCCAGCAGCGTCTCCTCGCCAAGTGATACGCAACTATGCCAGCGTGCTTAAGCATCGCGAAGGCATGGGCTATATCTGTGCGGTAGCCGCGTCATTTGCCGGCTTGTTTGCGTTTGTGACCGCTTCCCCGTTTCTGTATCTCGATTATTTTGGGCTCTCTCCAGCCACGTATCCGCTCGTTTTCGGCGTTAACGTGCTGGTCATAGCGCTTTCCAACCGGGTCAATATTCACCTGTTACGAAAACGCTCCCCGCAACAAAATTTACGTTTAGGCTTACTGATACAGCTAGTGGCAGCGATAGCGCTAGTCGTCATGACGGCATTGAATATGGCCTCGCTTATGGTTGTTGTGCCACTCATCATGCTGTTCACGGGCATGATTGGACTGATTACACCCAATGCGATTTCAGCGTTGCTAGATCATTTTGGGCATATCAGTGCTACGGCGACGGCGCTACTGGGAGGAATTCAATTCACCTGTGGGGCCATCGCTGGGGTCATGGTGGGCTGGTTTGAAGTTGAGCATCTATGGCCGATGGTACTTACCATGCTGGGCGCTGCTGTATTGGGCAATATCGGGGTGCGCAAGCTAACAACAAAGCCTCTGCCAAATGGATAGCATGCTCACCTGGATCAACTTACCGCTAAATACTTGGTTAGGCTGTGCGGCGGTGCTCATGCTAGGCGCTTTTGTACAGCGTGCCACAGGCTTTGGTTTGGCTGTTATTGGCGCGCCGCTACTGCTGATGCTTGAACCGCGTTTAGTGCCGGTCATTCTGGTGCTGTTTGGTTTTACAGTGTCTTTGATGATGGTGCGTCACTACTGGCATGAAGTACGCCTGGATTCAATCGGCATGGCGCTAGTAGGGCGCTTGCCTGGCAACGCTTTGGGTATTTGGTTGCTGCTCGCGGCGCCCATGTTTGTGTTGGAAAAGCTGATTGCGGTGATCGTGCTATTTGCTGTGTTAGTCACCCTGTGCCGTTTTCAACTGCCGGTAAATCGGCTAACGCTGTTTGGCGCGGGCATTCTATCCGGCATCTTTGGTACCGTTGCTGCCATTGGCGGCCCACCCATCGTACTGCTCATGCACGGCTTACCGGCCGACCGTGTGCGGGGTAATTTAGCGGCATTTTTTATTTTAACGTCAATGCTGACGCTGATCACCCTCGCCTTAGCTAAGCAAATTCAGCTATGGCACTTTCAGGTTGCGCTTACCTTACTGCCGGCCGTGTTAATCGGTAATGCGTTGGCGGATGCCATTGCCCATCGAATGGATCGGCGTTTTCTGCAAGGGGCGTCACTGGCGCTGTGTACATTAGCGGCGCTTGGCCTTCTGCTTTAGTGCCTCTAAAAATAATACAAAGAAAGTTGCGCTGTCATATTTCTGCAATCGAAAGTGTGCAGACTTCTCGTTGTGAAAGGCCAAGCAGGCCAACTCTACCGGGATGCGCTTGCTAAC
This sequence comes from Halomonas sp., assembly GCF_007692655.1. Classification (GTDB taxonomy): domain Bacteria; phylum Pseudomonadota; class Gammaproteobacteria; order Pseudomonadales; family Halomonadaceae; genus Vreelandella. The sequence goes on along the minus strand of NZ_REBQ01000192.1, from coordinate 19,397 downwards.
CGGATATCAAACCATAGGGGAACACGACGATGAACGTAACAAAGCATACTTTAGGTGTTGCAGTAGTAGCCGCCCTGGCAGCCGGTGTTTCAACAGCCTCAATGGCTCGTGAAACGGTACAAATCGCGGGTTCTTCTACTGTTTTACCGTTCGCCAGTATCGTCGCAGAAGAATTCGGCAACACCTACTCTCAGTTTAATACTCCCGTTGTTGGCTCCGGTGGTTCAGGCGGCGGTTTGCGTCAGTTCTGCCAGGGCGTTGGTGAGAACACTATCGATATCGCCAACTCTTCACGCGCTATTCGCAGCGGCGAAGTTGCCAACTGTAACGAAAATGGCGTGAATGACATTCTCGAAGTAATGTTCGGCTATGACGGCATTGTTTTCGCCTCACGCATTGACCGTGCTGAATTCGAACTGACGCCTGAACACGTGTTCAAAGCCGCCGCTGCACAAGTAACTGTAGATGGTGAGTTGGTTGATAACCCCTACAACCGCTGGTCAGACGTTGACAGTAGCCTGCCTGACCAAGAGATCGTGCTGGTAATTCCTGCCTCGAACCACGGTACTCGTGAAGTCTTCGAAGAGAAAGTAATCCACATTGGTTGTGAAAGTGTTGCTGAAGTCGAAGGCGATGCCTGTAACAACCTGCGTGGCGATGGCCGTATAGTTGAAATTGCTGGTGACTACACTGAAACACTAGCTCGTTTGGATGCGCAGGCTGATGCAGTAGGTGTGTTTGGTTTGAGCTTTTACGACCAAAACCGTGACCGTCTACAAGTTGCCACTGTTGATGGCGTAGAGCCAAGCCTGGAAACAATTGGTTCCGGTGAATATCCGGTTTCTCGTCCGCTGTTTTTCTACGTGAAAGGCGAGCACCTAGACGTGATTCCTGGCCTTGCTGAATACACCGAGTTTTTCCTGAACGATATGGTTTCTGGCTTTGGCAGCCCGCTGGAAGATGCTGGTCTGATTCCAATGGATGAAGAAGAGCGCGCTGATGCACTTGAGCAATTCCAGGCACGTACCGTTGTAAGCCCTGCCGAATAAGCGTGGTGCTGCTTGCGCAGTCCCATAACATTGAATAGGGCTGCTACTGCGCCGGCATCAGAACTTGATGCCGGCGTTTAAACGTAGGTAATCAAAGGCGGAGAGATAATGACGAACCTTGCCTTGATAGCCACACTGCTGATGATCATGGCCCTTGCATATCACTTGGGTTTGACTCGCAGTCGTGCGGTTGCGGCAGAGCACGATGTAAGGATGCATTCGCGCCCCGGCTATTACGGAGCGCTGGTGGCGTTGTGGTGCGGGCTGCCCGCACTAGCGTTATTTTTATTGTGGTCTTTTTTAGCCCCTCAATTGATTGACATGCTGGTCATTCAACAGCTACCAGCTGACTTGGTAGCTGGAATGAGTGATCGCGAGTTAGCGACGTTTTTACGTCGAGTGACTGCGCTAGCGAATGAACGAAGTGTGTCTGGCGGTGGTTCATCTGAAGAGTTGGCGGCAGCAGCGCATATGGCGAGGCTGCAAACATTTGAGAACTTAAGTTTAGTGGCCCTAATGGCTGTCTTCGCTGTTGCGGGGCTGGTCTATGCGCGTCGCAACATCTCGCCACATTGGCGTGCACGTAATCAAGTAGAACTTGTTATCACTATTGCATTAGCGGCTAGTTCTGGCATCGCGATTTTCACCACGGTGGGTATTGTGCTGTCGATGTTGGGTGAAACGCTTAAGTTTTTCACCTTCATAAGCCCAGCAGAATTTTTTCTTGGTACTACTTGGAACCCTCGTTTTAGCACGTCCGGAACTGATGCGCAGGGCGAGTTCGGGTTATTACCGTTGCTCTGGGGCACCATGATGGTTAGCGCCATTGCGCTGCTGATCGCTATTCCCGTTGGGCTGATGACTGCGATATATATGGCTGAGTATGCGCCGCCTTGGTTGCGTAACGTAGCTAAACCCATTATCGAAATATTGGCTGGCATCCCGACCATTGTTTATGGCTTTTTTGCCCTAATCGTCATTGGTCCTTTCTTATCCAGCTTTGGCGATCTGATTGGTATTAATATTCGCACTACCAGTGCTCTAACCGCGGGGCTGGTAATGGGCATTATGATTATTCCATTTGTCTCCTCGCTTTCTGACGACATTATTACTCAGGTGCCTAAATCGTTACGCGACGGCGCATTAGGATTAGGTGCTACTAAATCAGAAACGATTCGTCAGGTTGTTTTGCCCGCAGCATTGCCAGGCATAGTGGGGGCCTTTCTATTAGCCGCAAGCCGCGCAATTGGAGAAACCATGATTGTGGTGCTAGCCGCAGGCAATAACCCCGTACTGCATGCTAATCCCTTTGAAGCGGTGTCAACGATTACCGTAACTATTGTTAACCAATTGACCGGTGATATGGACTTTGCAAGTCCGCAATCGTTAGTGGCATTCGCACTAGGCCTTACCTTATTTGTGATTACGCTAGGGCTAAACGTCATCGCACTAGTTGTAGTGCGTAAATTCCGCCAGCAATACGAGTAAGCGACTATGTCTATGACAATTGAACAGCGTCGCCAGCATCGACTTATGACGATTGAAAAATCGCTGGCGAAACGGCACCGTAAAGAAAATCGCTTTCGCCGCTTAGGTTTAGCAGCGGTGATGACGGGCATGACCTTAGTAGCCATTTTGTTTGTTAGTATCTTAATGCGGGGTGTGCCTGCATTTTGGCAAGCAACTTTTTTTATGGATCTCTATTTTGACCCGGAAGTTATTCAGCTTGAGGAAAAGCCTGAACGGGCAAGTGGTGAAAGCCAGTCGGAATTTAACGAGCGTTTTTCTGCTTGGCAAACGCAGGCAGGGCTGGTGAATTGGCAGTCCTTAATTGATAGGGCGTTAGAAGATAAGCTTGATGAGGATATCGAGCCAAGCCAACTAAGAGATCTACGCGCGCTACTTGCTTCGAATGAGCGCTTTACACTGCGCAATAAGTTTATGGACGACCCATCAGTGCTTGGCCAAACGGTTGAGGTAAAAATGTTAGCCAGTGCTAATGTCGATGTATGGATCAAAGGCAACATAAATCGAGATCTGGCAGATGCACGGCAACAGTTGAGTGCTCAAACGCGAGCTTGGGCTGACCAGCTTTACGATGAAGGGATTATTCGTAACGCATTCAGTACAGCACTGTTTTTAAATATGGATTCTCGTAGCTCTCCGGCATCTGCGGGTCTTGCGGGTGCATTCATGGGCTCACTTTTCATGATGATCATCGTTATCATGCTGTCGGTGCCTCTGGGTGTCGCCAGTGCAGTTTATTTAGAAGAGTTTGCTCCCAAGAACCGCTTAACGGATATTATTGAAATTAATATCAATAACTTAGCGGCTGTCCCGTCTATTGTCTTTGGTTTATTAGGGGCATCGATTTTTATTGGCTACTTGGGGTTGCCGCTTTCGGCGCCTATAGTCGGTGGCTTGGTGCTAACACTAATGACCCTACCCACGATTATTATTGCAACACGCGCTTCGCTTCGCTCAATTCCTGCTTCAATCCGTCAAGCAGCGTTAGGGATTGGTGCATCGAAGGTGCAAACGGTATTTCATCATGTGTTGCCTATTGCTCTGCCAGGTATTTTAACGGGATCGATTCTTGGTGTTGCTCAGGCGTTAGGCGAAACGGCACCACTGCTGTTGATAGGTATGAATGCTTTTGTCGCGAACGTGCCCAGTACGCCGTTTGAGCAATCTGCCGCGCTGCCAGTGCAAATATATCTCTGGCAAGGTAACGAGCTACGTAATTTCTTCGAGGCACGTACATCAGCAGCCATCATTGTGCTGTTAGCGTTAATGCTGAGCTTGAACGCATTAGCAATCTGGTTGCGTAAAAAATTCGAGACGAGGTGGTAAGTGAATACTTCTGCACAGCCTAATATGCCTTCCTCTATGGTGAGTGTTGGTGGCGGTGAGAGCCGCAAAAGTAAATCGACCGGCAACGTTAAGATGAGTGCTAAAGATGTCAAAGTCTTTTATGGCGATGCTCAGGCGATTAATGGTATCGACATCGATATTTATGAAAACGAGGTGCTGGCATTTATCGGTCCTTCAGGTTGCGGTAAGTCCACATTTTTACGCTGTTTGAATCGAATGAATGACACCATCGATATATGCCGTGTTGAAGGGCAGATCACGTTAGATCAAAAGGATATTTACGCACCAGATCGTGACGTAGTTTTGTTACGTGCCCAGGTAGGTATTGTGTTCCAGAAACCTAACCCTTTCCCTAAATCGATCTACGAGAACATTGCCTATGGGCCGCGCCTCCATGGTTTGGCCAAGCGAAAAGCTGAGCTAGACGACATTGTGGAGAGCAGCTTACGCCGTGCAGGGCTATGGGAAGAGGTGAAAGATCGTTTGGATCAACCGGGTACAGGGCTTTCTGGTGGACAGCAGCAGCGCCTATGCATCGCCAGGACCATTGCGGTAAGTCCAGATATCATTTTGATGGATGAGCCTTGCTCGGCACTGGACCCCATTGCAACGGGTAAAATTGAGCAGTTAATAGACGAGCTAAGCGAGAGCTATACCATCGTCATGGTGACGCACAATATGCAACAGGCTGCCCGGGTTGCTGATCGCACAGCATTTTTCCATATGGGCGATCTCATAGAGGTTAATAGTACAGATGCTATTTTTACTAATCCGCACAACCAGCGGACCCACGATTATATCACCGGGCGTTTCGGTTAAGCTGTGACGATAAACAGCCAGCGGCAAATTTGATAGGACTTATCTGTAAGCGCCTATATAAAAGCATTAGCTTGTAAGAACTGATTAGGTAGTAAAGCACTGGAGACATACAGGAGCGTCTCCAGTGCATTGAAACCTTTTTTTGACCTTGCGTATATGATTTTTCATATATGATAAATCCGTAGAGGGGTGGCGAAGATGGCACTACGAATTGGGATCAATGGTTTTGGTCGTATTGGGCGATTGGCACTGCGCAGTCTGTGGAAGGAAATAGAAGCAGGTAATGTAGAGCTTGTTCGTATTAATGACCCCGGCGGCGATGCAGCGACCTTCGCCCACTTACTAGAATTTGATTCGGTACACGGTCATTGGTCGCCGGGCAAAGGAGTTACTATCTCCGACGATACAATAATGCTTGATAGCCGGTCCGTTGCGTTTAGTGCCAATAAAGACATCATCGAAAGCGATTGGTCTAGCTGCGATGTGGTAATTGAATGCTCAGGTAAAATGAAAACGATAGAAAAGCTAAAAGCCTACCTGGACCAAGGCGTCAGCCGCGTAGTCGTTAGTGCGCCGTTAAAAGAGCCCAGCGTTCTGAATGTAGTAGTTGGGGTAAACGATCACCTTTACGACCCTGCTACGCATAAAATCGTGACTGCTGCCAGTTGCACGACCAACTGTTTGGCTCCAGTGGTCAAAGTCATTCAGGAAACCTTTGGTATCCGGCATGGCTCAATGACCACGGTACATGACATCACCAACACCCAAACGATTCTAGACGCACCGCATAAAGATCTGCGCCGTGCTCGTGCCTGTGGGATGAGCTTAATACCCACTACCACCGGTTCTGCGAAAGCGATTACCGCCATTTTTCCTGAGCTGGAAGGCAAGCTAAACGGCCACGCAATTCGAGTGCCGCTGGCCAATGCCTCGCTTACCGATATGGTGTTTGAGCTGGAGCGGGAAGTGACCGTAGATGAAGTCAATCAAGCGTTAAAAGCAGCGGCAGAAGGCCCGCTTGCGGGAATTTTGGGCTATGAAGAGCGCCCGCTTGTGTCGATTGATTACCGCACCGATCCGCGCAGCTCAATTATTGATGCGCTGTCGACAATGGTGGTTAATGGCACTCAACTGAAAGTGTACGCTTGGTATGACAACGAATGGGGCTACGCTAACCGAACCGCTGAACTAGCCCTTATGGTAGGCAGTGGGCAGGTGGGTCGTGGCTGATTCGCCGTTCATGACAATGCGCGAGAAAGTAAAAGCGCTACCATTTGAAGTTCGCCAGTATATGTTGATTACCGGCAACTACTGGGCGTTTACGATAACCGATGGCGCACTGCGCATGCTGGTGGTGATGTACTTTCATCAGTTGGGCTATTCGCCGTTGGCCATCGCCATGCTGTTTCTATTTTATGAAGCCTTTGGGGTAATAACTAACCTAGTGGGGGGGTGGCTAGGGGCGCGGCTGGGTCTCAATCGCACCATGAACGTTGGGTTAGGCTTGCAGATTGTGGCGCTAGCAATGTTGCTGGTGCCTGCCGCTTGGCTGACCGTTGCCTGGGTAATGGCCGCTCAGGCGCTGTCGGGGATTGCCAAAGATCTGAATAAGATGAGCGCTAAAAGCGCCGTTAAGGTGCTGGTGCCCAAAGAGAGCGCTAATGCCAATAGTGCGCTGTACCGCTGGGTGGCGATGCTAACCGGCTCTAAGAACGCACTGAAAGGGCTGGGCTTTTTTGTGGGTGGCGTATTGCTGACACTGATTGGCTTTAAAGCTGCCGTGCTGGTGATGGCCGTGATGTTAACTGGGGTGCTGTTGCTCTCCCTGGTGCGGTTAAAGGCGGACTTAGGCCGCCAGAAAGTAAAGCCCAAGTTTTCTGAAATCTTTTCAAAGTCCCGTGCGATTAACGTACTTTCTGCGGCGCGCTTCTGTCTGTTTGCAGCGCGGGACGTCTGGTTTGTGGTCGCGTTGCCGGTATTTTTATACGACCAGCACGGCTGGACCCACTGGACCGTAGGCGGCCTGTTGGCGGTGTGGATTATTGGCTATGGCGGCGTGCAAACCCAGGCGCCAAAGTTAACCCGATTGATTAAAGGCGACGCGCAAGCCCTTACCGCGGGCTGGGCTGCAGCACTAGCCTTGCTGGCGATTCTATTAGCGATGCTGCCCCTGGCGCAGGTAGGTTGGTTAGTCGTTGGGCTGCTTGCCTTTGGCGTGCTATTCGCCATCAACTCCAGCTGGCACAGCTACTTGATCGTGCATTATGCCCGCGCCGATGGGGTCTCCATGGACGTTGGGTTTTACTATATGGCCAATGCCATGGGGCGTTTAGTGGGGACGCTACTTTCAGGCTGGCTGTATATGGCTTATGGGCTGAGTGCCTGCCTGTGGGTGTCGGCAGCCTTGGTGGCAGCAAGTTCATTGATGGCGCTGGCACTGCCTAGGCAAGTGGCATGATCCGTTCGCCCAGGTTTGGTTTAACGCTCACCTTAGGTAGCGCGCAAACTCTTTCCTGGGCATCCAGTTATTATCTACCTGCTATTCTTGCGGTGCCCATGGCCCGCGACTTGGGGCTATCACCCAGCTGGGTATTTGCGGCGTTTTCCGCTGCCTTACTACTCACCGCAGCGCTGGGGCCTAGCGTGGGCCGTTTAATCGATAGGCAAGGTGGGCGAGGCGTGCTGATGGCTTCCAACGCTGTGATGGCGTTGGGTCTAGTGGCGATGGCGCTCTCCCAGGGAGTGCTGAGCCTAATGCTTGCCTGGCTGATCACCGGCATAGGCATGGCAATGGGGCTGTACGACGCAGCTTTTGCCACCTTGGGGCGACTATTAGGGCGAAGCGCGCGCTCGTCAATTACCGGGGTAACGCTACTGGCGGGCTTTGCCAGCACCATTGGCTGGCCGCTAACGGCCTTGCTGGAAAGCGAAATGGGTTGGCGGGCAACTTGCGGCGTTTGGGCTCTGTTGCATATCGTTGTTGGGCTGCCGCTGAATGCGCTTCTGCCGAAAGCCGCTGACAGCACTACTCAACAGAGTGACGAAAAGTCTGCACCGCCGCCCGAACGGCCCCGTCTTGCCATGGTGCTATTAGCCTATGTGTTTGCCGCAGGTTGGTTTGTCTCAACGGCGATGGCTGCGCATCTTCCGAGGCTGTTACAAGAAACCGGCGTATCGCTTTCGGTTGCTGTCGCTGCGGCAGCGCTCGTTGGACCCGCACAAGTGGCAGCACGGCTGGGCGAGTTTGCACTGCTCCGTCAGCTCCACCCCCTGGTGGCGGCCCGCGTGGCCACAACGCTGCACCCCTTAGGGGCTGCGTTGCTGGCCACCGTAGGGATGCCTGCTGCAGGGTTTGCGCTACTGCATGGGGCGGGCAACGGCATGATGACGATAGCCTCCGGCACGCTGCCACTGGCGCTATTTGGCCCGAAAGGGTTTGGCCAGCGTCAGGGGCTAATTATCGCTCCGGCCAGGGCGATGCAGGCCTTTGCGCCGCTGCTGTTTGGTTTATTAATAGAACGACATGGGGCCGGTGCGCTATGGCTAACCTCAGGTTTGATGCTGGTGGCGTGTTTAGCGCTTCTGTCTATTCGTGTGCCCCGGCTGCAGGGGTAGGCCGTCTACATAAAGCCGGCGCAACTTCCACCAACCATCAACCCCTATGTGAAGGTTTTCATTAGCGAGCTCTGGGGCAATGTAGAGCGTAATACCATCTTGAACGTAGCGTTGTAAGTGCTTTGGATCATTAGGATGGCCTGCTTCTGCGACGACGATATTGGCACTTCCGCCGCAGCAGCCGTGCCTGGGAGAAAGGCGAACAGTCACCGTTCCGCCTTTCTCCTGAATGTACACGACTGCTTGACTGTCTATATCAATGACATGCTTCATCTGATCATTCACGCGCTGGGCCTGCGGGTGCATTACGTTGTGATGGCGAGGTTTTAAACGCGGGTGAAACTTGGTTAGGATCAACCTGAGTTTTATAAGTTGCCGCGGCCTCTGCCCACCACATCAATTGGCCTAATGTCCGGCCAAAGTAATTTTCCCACCGCTCTTGATCCTGGGAAAAGTGGCCTTCCTCATTAAGCGCTTCCTGTGCTTTTGGAATATGAATCATGGCGGAAACAGGTAAGCAGCCAAGCTCCGATAAAAAGGTGCGCATTGACACCGCGGCGCGTGCACCACCCCACTGGCCCATCGAGTAGGTCACGATGGCGCTGGGTTTAAACGCAAACAGCGATGCGCCGAAGTGGTTAAGCAGATGGCTAAGTGCCGGGCTCATGGAGTGATTGTATTCAGGGCTGACCATCACGTAGCCATCGGCAGCGGCGATTTTGTCAGCAAGCTTTGCTAAGTCTTCCGGTACATCAGCTTTTGCGTAAGCAAAATGTGGCTTAAACGGATCGCTTAACTTTAGCGCCAGCGGGTCAATAATTTCAGCTGTGGTATGCGGTAACGATGAAAGCAAGCGCTCACAGGCCTTTGCTACCCGCTCGCCAAGGCGAGGCGGGGAGGGCGGTGTGCTGGTGCGAGTTGAACCAAGAAATACCAAATAGTGAGCCATCGCGTTTACTCTCGATTAATTAGCTGCTGCCGGAAAATGGTGGCGGGTCTTATTGGCAATTCTTACCAGCGCGAGCATTAACGGCACTTCGACCAATACGCCGACGACCGTGGCCAGCGCCGCGCCCGACTGTAAGCCAAATAGCGCGATAGCCGCGGCGACCGCCAGTTCAAAGAAGTTGCTGGCGCCAATCATCGCCCCAGGGGCGGCAATGTTGTGTGGCAACTTCCAGGCTTTAGCCCAGCCATAGGCAATAAAGAAGATCAAAAAGGTTTGAATAATCAGCGGTATCGCGATCAATACGATATGCAGCGGATTATTCAGAATCACCTCGCCCTGGAAGGCAAACAGCAGCACCAGGGTAATAATCAGGCCAATCGGGGTGATCGGGCCAACGCGCTTCATAAAGACATTGTCGTACCACTCAGCGCCGCGCTTTTGGATCAGCGTTTGGCGGGTGAAATAGCCTGCCGCCAGGGGAATTACAATATACAGCACCACGGAGAGGGCGACGGTATCCCAGGGCACCTGAATATTGGAAATGCCCAGCAGGAAGACCACGATAGGAGCAAAGGCGAACAGCATAATCAGGTCGTTAAGCGCCACCTGCACCAGGGTATAGGCCGCATCGCCACGGGTTAGATAACTCCATACAAATACCATGGCGGTACAGGGCGCGGCGCCAAGCAGAATCGCACCGGCCAAATACTGGCTGGCAAGTTCTGCGGGAATCAAGGGCCGAAAGATCACCATCAGAAATAGCCAGGAGATGGCGAACATGGTGAAGGGTTTAATCAGCCAGTTCACCGAGGTGGTGATAATCAAGCCTTTTGGCTGGCGCCTTACACCGAGCACGGCGGAGAAGTCGATCTGCGCCATCATGGGGAAGATCATCGCCCAGATAAGTACCGCCACCGGAATCGATACCTGCGCCACCTCAAAGCGTGACAGCGTTTCCGGCACCGCCGGAAGAAATTGCCCCACTAAGATGCCCACCACAATGGCAATGGCCACCCAAAGCGTGAGGTAGCGCTCGAATAGTCCCATCCCTTCGGTGGTGGTGGGAGATGCGGTGTCTTGCTGTGCTGACATGATAAGCTCCTGATTAGATAGCGCGTTGATTAACGCGCTTGGAGAGTTCTTCAGCGCTCTCTTTACGCTCCGAGTAACGATCCGTGAGCAGTTCGCTGCGGTCACGCACTAGCAGCGTGAATTTCACCAGCTCTTCCATAACGTCGACGATACGGTCGTAGAAAGGCGAGGGTTTCATCCGGTCGTTATCGTCGAACTCCATAAAGGCTTTGGGCACCGAGGATTGGTTGGGGATCGTCAGCATGCGCATCCAGCGGCCTAAAATACGCAGTTGGTTCACCGTGTTAAACGACTGGGAGCCGCCGCACACCTGCATGACGGCGAGTGTTTTGCCTTGAGTAGGGCGTACTCCTCCCAGCGCAAGGGGTATCCAATCAATTTGCGCTTTCATAATGCCGGTCATGGCACCGTGGCGTTCTGGGGAGCACCACACCATGCCTTCGGCCCATTGAGCTAATGTGCGAAGCTCATCAACTTTGGGATGGCTGGCATCTTCAGCATCCGGTAACGGCAGCCCTCTGGGGTCAAAGATGCGTGTTTCTGCGCCCATGGCGTGCAGCAAACGAGCCGCTTCCTCGACCGCTAGGCGGCTGAATGAACGTTCTCGCAGCGATCCATAGAGGAGTAAGATTTTGGGGGCATGTTCAGCATCTGCTGGGATACCGAGATGTTCGGCAGTAGGTTGAACAAAATGTGCGTTATCTATGTTAGGCAAATCGATTGGTTTGTTCATCGCGCTTACCTGTTTCTTTTAAACCATTTGGGATCAGTGATGTTAATCATATATGTTTTTTCATATATTAATAGTGTGAACTTAACTCTTTGATGGGTTAAGGAGCGCGGGAGGGCTCTACACGGCGTTATCTGTGGTCGGCGCATAACGCCTCATGCTCGTGTTTTTGAAGGGTACTTTCTTTTAAATATCTGGCACTATCACGCTGTTTTCCAAGAGCGTTCTCACCTTGTTTGCAATCAATCATCTAACGTCAACGATCACGGCATTTTTCCGCCGCCTGCTGAATGATCACATGCTGCTCGCGATGAGTGGCCTATGGATTGTGTTGTGGTGGTTTCGCCCCGAGCCATTGGCTGAAATGGTTGATCGTGTTCATTGGACAACACTGGCGGTATTGGCTGGCTTGATGATTCTCAGCCGGGCGCTAGAGCTCAGCGGCTATTTAACGCTTTGGGGGCGCCACCTATTAGCCCAGTTGAAAGGGGAGAGGCGCCTGGCGGTGGGGTTGGTTCTATTTTCGGGCTTGCTTTCCGCGATAGTGACGAATGATGTGGCGCTGTTTATCGTAGTGCCGTTAACCCTAAGCTTGGCTAAAATGACAGCGCTGCCGATTGCACGCTTGATCGTATTTGAGGCGCTGGCGGTGAATGCAGGTTCATCGTTGAGCCCTATTGGCAACCCGCAAAATCTCTATTTATGGCAGCGTTCAGGCGTCGGCTTTGGCGAGTTTCTATTGGCCATGCTGCCATTAGGTTTGGGGTTAATGACGCTGCTTTTACTTTTGGTGCCTGTGGCGTTTCCGAAAGCATCAATACGTCTGGATAACCTGGAGACAGAGGTAAATGACCGGCGGCAAACGCTATTATGGGTCGCGCTAATGGGTTACCCACTGTTTTTGATTGCGGTCGAAATTGGCTGGGTAGTGCAGGCATTGGCAGGGGTTCTGCTGGTGATGTTGATGGTTGCTCGACGCGCAGTGTTTAGCATTGATTGGTTACTGCTCATCGTTTTTATATTGATGTTTATTAATTTAAGCTTGATTGGCGAGCAGGATCCTATCCAGCATGTCATTAATATCATGCGACAGTGGCCGGGAGGCGATGTCAGTGCGGGTGTGGTCCTTTCACAGTTGGTGTCTAACGTGCCGGCTACGTTACTACTGGCAGAACAGAGTGAGTGGCAGCCACTGGCCTGGGGCGTCAGCGTAGGTGGCTTTGGTTTGGCGATTGGATCAATGGCTAATCTGATCGCGCTTCGCCTAGCTCACCAACCTGGAATCTGGAAAGAGTTTCATCGCTGGTCGCTGCCCATGCTGTTACTTGCTTGGCTGTTTGCAGCGATATGGTTAAGCGTCCTGACACGATAATCGTATCAGGACGACCGCCAGAAGGGCTATGTCTTCGACAAGCGCTGATTAATCGATCAGCTCGACGGCCACGGCGGTTGCTTCGCCACCGCCAATGCACAGGCTGGCTATCCCGCGTTTGCCGCCTTTAGTTCGCAGCGCATGAATCAATGTGGCGATAATGCGTGAACCGGTAGAACCAATGGGGTGGCCCTGGGCACAGGCGCCGCCAAACACGTTGACCTTGTCGTGGGGCAGGCCCAAGTCATCCATGGCCATCAGGGTGACAACCGCAAACGCTTCATTAATTTCGAATAGATCAACGTCACTAACGCTCCAATCCAGCTTTTTCATGAGCTTATCAATAGCGCCAACCGGGGCGATGGTAAACTCACTAGGGTGTTGTGAATGGGTAGAGTGGCCCAGCATGCGCGCCAGTGGCTTAATACCATGTTGGTCCGCCGCTTCCTGGCTAGCCAAAATAAGCGCCGACGCGCCGTCTGAAATGGAGCTGGCGTTGGCAGCGGTAATGGTACCGTCTTTGGCAAAAGCTGGACGCAGCTGACGAATTTTATCGAGCTTGGCCTGGAAGGGCTGCTCGTCATGTTCAACCAGCGTTTCACCCTGGCGAGAGGTGACCATGACGGGAGCCATCTCAGCGTTTAAGTGACCCGCATTGGTAGCGGCCATGGCTCGCTCAAGGGAGGCAATCGCAAAATCATCCAGGCGCTCACGGGTGTAACCCCGCTCAGTAGCAACATCCTGGGCAAATACGCCCATTAACTTGCCCGTTTCTGCATCTTCCAAGCCATCTAGGAACATGTGATCTTTTAGTTCACCATGCCCCAGCCGGTAGCCACTGCGCGCCTTGGTAAGCACGTGGGGCGCGCTAGACATGGACTCCATGCCGCCAGCCAGTAAAATATTGCCGCTGCCAGCTTTGATTAAGTCGTGGGCTAGCATGGTGGCTTTCATGCCCGAACCACACAGCTTATTAATCGTAGTGGCGCCATTGCCATCAGGTATACCTGCTTGGCGCATGGCCTGCCGCGCAGGACCCTGCTTAACGCCTGCAGGCAGTACGCAGCCCATAATGCCCTCATTGATCAACGCAGGGTCAATTCCCGCCGCTTCGATCGCTGCTTTGATAGCAATCGCACCAAGCTCTGGCGCCGTCATGCTGGAAAGGCTGCCCATCATACCGCCCATTGGCGTGCGTTTGGCGGCAAGAAATACTACATCAGTGGGGTTGCTCATTATCAATCTCCTTCAGATTTATTGTGATTATCATGCTGAGTAATGGGTGATACGTTGACGCCGTTAGCAGTGCTGTGGTTTTCTCCTGGGTAACCAAGCAAGCGCTAGTGTGAGTGACATGAATGTAATAAATGCATCTCCCCGCCGCAAGGAGTTGACACGTCTAGCCGCTCAGCTATTCGTCCAAGAGGGCTTTGATCGCACCACGGTGCGTATGCTGGCGCAGGAAATGGGTATTAAATCCGGTAGTTTGTTTCATCATTTTACAGATAAGCAGGAAATCCTTGCCGCTGTCATTGAAGAGGGCACTCAAAATGCGTTGATGATTGCGCGTAATGCCCTCGCGGAGTGTGAGGCTGATCCTGAAGTCCGCCTTCGTGCGATGGCGCGTGCTCATCTTGAGACACTCTTTACTGATCGCAATGCACATGTAGTGGCCCTTTTCGAGTGGCGCCGGCTTGATCCAGACGCAAAGGCTCACTTGAGTCACTTACGCGATGCCTATGAGGCGCTTTGGGTAGCCGTTATTGACGATGCGTTGGCAGCAGGTTTAATTCATGGTGACCGTTTTCTCGTCTCGCGCTTTGTATTGGGGGCGCTGAACTGGACGGTTCGCTGGTATGACCCTAATGGACCTCGTTCGCCCGACGATCTTGCGGATGAACTTGTTGCGATGATCATGCCCACGCCTGCTTGAGCCACTCTGCTTTAACTATTGTTTTTTTAACTCCTGTTTTAAGTAACGTTTTAACTATCGATTTTCGCAGCTCCTACCAACGTCTAACGCTTTAATCCATGAGAGTGCTTGCTCTCTGCGACGATTACTTTTAGCGTTACTTTTATCTTAAGGCTTCCGTTAACGTCAACTGTTAGCTTCAGTTTGTTCGTAAACGCACTGCCTATACTGCTCGCGCTCATTACCAACAACATAAGAGAGCCATCATGACAGCGACACCGCAATCACTGCCCGATTATCAGGGCTATCTCGAAAATTTTTCTATTGACGACGTTATTGCCCGTCTGGACGACCACCAGGATGGCTTACTTAATGCCTATGAGGCGTGCTGTGGGCGACATATCCGTGCTGGTCGCGAGGATGTGCTGGCGTTGGTCCAGGAAGATGCGCAAGGAGATATACACACCTTGACCTATGCCGAGTTAGCAGAACAGAGCGCTCGGCTAGCGGGTTGGTTTCAAGCTCAAGGGCTAGGTGAGGGGGATCGGATAGCGTGTATGCTGCCACGATCTCCACAGCTGTTGATTGCGGTGCTCGCAACGTGGCGAATTGGTGCTGTATATCAGCCGCTGTTTACGGCTTTTGGCCCTGATGCGGTGGACTATCGGTTAGGGCGAGCGGATACCAAGTGGGTGATTACTGATCACGCGAATCGCTACAAGTTTGATGGCCTTAGTCAGTGTCCGCCGGTGCTAGCGGTAGGTGGAGCCACCAGCGAGCACGCTGATGATCATGATTGGCATGCGGCGTTGACGCACACGTCAATGAGCGATCAGCCGCCTAGGCTGTCTCCCGATAAACCTTTTTTGCAAATGTTTACCTCCGGCACCGTGGGGAAGCCAAAAGGGGTCGCAGTGCCACTCGCTGGCATGACGGCCTTTGCCATCTATATGGAGCTTGCCATTGATCTACGTGACGATGACCGCTTCTGGAACATGGCGGACCCGGGGTGGGCATACGGTCTTTACTATGCGATTGCCGGGCCTTTATTGCTGGGCGTAACGACGCATTTTTGTGAAGCGGGGTTTAGTGCAGAAGGGGCGTTGGCGTTTATGAAGCGTCATCGCATTACTAACTTTGCTGCTGCGCCTACCGCCTATCGATTGATGAAAGCATCGGGACTATTTGATGATGCACACCAAACATTACAGCTCCGGGCCGCTAGCTCTGCGGGTGAGCCATTAAATACGGAAGTGGTTACTTGGGTAGAAAAGTCACTGGGTTGCCCTGTGATGGATCACTACGGCCAAACGGAAACCGGCATGACGTGTAACAACCACCATGCCCTTGGTCACCTAAAGCATGTGGGCGCAATGGGTGTGCCGATGCCAGGGTATCGGCTGGCCATATTGGATGCGGAGTATCAAGAGCTGCCCGCTGGAGAGCCAGGCGTGCTCGCCGTGGATATCAAGAACTCCCCGGCGCACTTCTTTCAAGGCTACACCTGGCAGGAGAAGAACCCCTTTGTAGAAGGCTATTATCTTACTGGCGACGTGGTTATCCGCAACGAAGATGGCACCTTCCAGTTTGCCGGGCGTGACGACGATATCATTACCACGGCGGGTTATCGGGTGGGGCCGACGGACGTGGAAAACAGTGTAATGACGCACCCGGCGGTTGCAGAGTCGGCGGCAGTAGGTCAGCCGGATGATATTCGTGGAGAAATCATCAAGTCGTACATCGTATTACGTGAGGGTTATGAAGCAAGTGAAGAACTGGCCGATGAGATCAAACAGCGAGTACGCGAGCGGCTCTCAACGCACGCTTTTCCACGCGTTATTGAATTTGTTGATGAACTGCCTAAAACGCCAAGCGGCAAGATTCAGCGCTTTAAGTTGCGCGCCCAGGCGGTAGAAGAAGCCAAGGTGGCTAAATAGCCAGATATGACAGCCATAAATAGCAACCATAGGGAATACGGCTATGCACGTTAAGGGCAGTACGTTTTTAATTACCGGGGCTGCTTCTGGCCTTGGTGCGGCTACCGCAGAGCGCTTAGTCGCCGCGGGTGCTCGCGTCGTTTTATGCGACCTGAGTGAAAGTGTCAATGCCCACGCCGAGCAATTGGGGGACGATGCGCGTGCGGTTTTGGCGGATATTACCTCAGCCGAACAGATGCAGCAGGCAGTCGATGCAGCAGTGTCCCTAGGGGGCGAGAGCGGACTTTCAGGCGTAGTGCACTGCGCCGGTGTGGTCAGTGTGGCCAAGCTGGTGGATCGCGAGGGTAATCCGGCGGATCTAGAGAGTTACGCGAAAACGATCAACATTAATCTGGTAGGTACTTTTAATGTGATGCGCCTTGCGGCAGCGGCGATGGCTAAAAATAAGCCCAATGAAAGCGGCGAGCGCGGAGTGATCATCAATACTGCTTCGATTGCAGCGTTTGATGGTCAAGTGGGGCAGTGTGCTTATAGCGCCTCTAAGGCGGGGGTCGTCGGTATGAGCTTGCCCGCAGCGCGTGAGCTGTCTCGGCATGCGATACGGGTCATGGCCATTGCGCCGGGAGTGTTTGAAACGCCGATGATGAGCGAGATCCCTGATGAGGCCGCCCAGGCGCTAGCGTCTGCGGTGCCCTTTCCTAAGCGACTAGGTAGGCCGGATGAATTTGCTCAACTAGCCGAACAAATCATCACCAACCCCATGCTGAATGGCGAGTTAATTCGGTTGGATGGCGGCATCCGCATGCAATAAAAGCAGTGGGGCGGATAAGTGACGACTCGCCAGCCTTAGGTTGGCGAGTTTTTTTTATTATTAATGCTCAGGGGTTACAGCGTGGGCGACCAAAGTTCTAGTCAGTTTATGGGTTTAATTCAAACGCTCGCTTGACTCTGAAGGAGTCTCGCGCTAATTTTCAAACATGTGTTTGAAAGCCGCTTTCTTTTTGAAAACATTATTCGGCTTTTAATCCCCTTGTTGGAGAGTGTTTTAGGAGAAGTGCGATGCCCAGCTACCAGGCCCCTATACGTGATATGCGTTTCGTCATGGACGAGATGCTTGATTACCCGGCCCATTACGCGCGCTTGCCAGGTGGCGATGATGCATCGCCCGACGTTGTTAGTGCGATTTTGGAAGAGGGGTCGCGCTTTGCCCGTGAGGTGCTGCTGCCGATTAATCAAAGTGGTGACTCCGAGGGCTGCCTGCTGGAAGGCGGAGAAGTTAAAGCGCCTAAAGGTTTTAAAGAGGCTTACCAGCAGTACGTAGAAGGTGGCTGGCCTAGCTTGTCTGCTGATCCTGAGCATGGTGGTCAGGGGTTGCCGCCTTCGCTTGCGATGCTGCTATCAGAAATGATCTGCGCAACGAATCTGGCATGGGGCATGTATCCTGGACTTTCGCATGGCGCGGCGGATGCATTGCGTCATCACGGTACAGATGAACAGAAGGCTACCTACCTTACCAAGCTGGTAGAAGGCGTGTGGACCGGCACCATGTGTCTAACCGAGTCCCACTGTGGTACCGACCTTGGTTTGATCAAGACGCGAGCAGTGCCTACTGATGGCGATGCCTACGCAATTACTGGTACTAAAATATTTATCTCTGCTGGTGAACATAATCTGGCTGAGAATATTGTTCATCTGGTATTGGCCAAACTGCCTGATGCGCCGGAGGGTTCCAAAGGTATTTCACTATTTGTAGTGCCTAAATACATGCCGGATGCCCAAGGTAATGTGGGTGAGCGTAACGGCGTTACCTGCGGCTCCCTTGAGCACAAAATGGGGATTCACGGTAACGCTACTTGTGTTATGAATTTCGATGGTGCTACCGGTTACTTGGTAGGCCCTCCAAATAAAGGCTTGGCGTGCATGTTCACCATGATGAACGCTGCACGTCTGGGGGTGGGTATCCAGGGGTTAGGCTTGATCGAGGCCAGCTTCCAGAATTCATTGAGCTACGCTCGCGACCGTTTACAGATGCGTGGATTGTCGGGCAAGCAGGCACCTGAAAAGCCAGCAGATCCGATTATTGTTCACCCTGACGTTCGCCGCATGCTGCTTACCCAGAAAGCGTTTGCTGAAGGTGGCCGTATGCTGGTGCTTTATACTGCACAAATGCTGGACATTGTAGAGCATGGTGAGCCTGGCGCAGAGCGTGAGCAGGCCGATACGCTGTTAGGTTTGTTGACGCCTATTGTTAAAGCCTTCCTCACTGAAGTGGGTTTTGAGTGCACGAACGAAGGCGTTCAAATCTATGGTGGTCACGGCTTCATCAAAGAGTGGGGGATGGAACAGCTTGTCCGTGATGCGCGTATTACTCGCCTGTATGAAGGCACCACCGGTATTCAGGCCCTCGATCTGTTAGGCCGCAAAGTCCTAATGAGTCAGGGTGAGTCGCTGAAAGTATTCACCAAAGAGATTCACAAGTTCTGCAAAACGGAAGCTGACAACCCGGCACTCAAGGAGTTTGTTGAGCCGCTGGCTGCGTTAAATGCTGAGTGGGGCGAGTTAACCATGGGCGTAGGTATGAAGGCGATGCAAGACCGCGAAGAAGTAGGTGCGGCCAGCGTTGATTACCTTATGTACTCAGGCTATGTCACCTTGGCCTACCTATTTGCCCGGGCTGCCAAGCAGGCGGCTGCCTCGCTTGAGGGGGACGATAAAGCCTTTTATACCGCTAAGTTGAATACTGCCCGCTTCTATTACCAGCGGCTACTGCCACGCACCAAAGCCCACGCGCAAATGATTCAGGCGGGGGCCGGCAGTTTGATGGCCATTTCCAGTGAAGATTTCGGCTTAGGCTTTGAGATTTGAAGTTTAGCACTTGATGGCGTGGCCTAGTCTTAGTCTGCGTCGACGAGCACTCTCTGGTCAGTCGTACTGATCGGTGGTTTGCGGCAGAAGGTATCCTTCTGCCGCTTTTTTGTTTTTTTATGCCCCACCTCTTGCCAACCCGGCCGCGAAACCGTAAAGTACGCATCCGCTGCCGGGGACGCC
>NZ_REBQ01000167.1 GCF_007692655.1 Halomonas sp. | reverse complement strand
CGGTGGGTAAAGTCGATCACCGCGATCTCGTCAACGCCGGGTAGCGTTAGGGTGAACTGCAGGCCTGTACTTGCCCCGGTATTTTCTGCCATCGCCGCGCTCCGTGGATCGTCTAATGCTAATAAAAAACGATTAGCATAGCGGGCTCAAAGCGAAGCGCAACCCCAAAAAGGCGATTGCAGATCAAGTCACAGGGATCTCTTACATGCTTGTAAGATATGGCTTACAGCGTGTAAGAGATTTCTCACAAAATAGTCCTCGAACGTGTCAAAACATCAAATACAGCCATTTCCGCACGCAGGCGCTTCCTAGGCCTACTTAGCTATCGTGCCAGCGTACTTTTCTCTGCCTACCCCAACTTATGCGGCACCACTTCATGGCCCATTTCTTTATAGCGCTGCCAGCAGGCGCGTTTGGCGATGAGCACTTGCTGGTGCTGGTTGATGATCTCGGCGATGCGGGCGTAGTTTTCTACGCCGTCGGGAATATCGGGGTGCAGATTAAGCAGCGCGGTTTCTTCTGAGGGAATCGGCAGTCGCTGCCAGCCTAGCGTGATCGGTACGCTGGCGGCCATCTCGCTATCTTCCAGCGCGTGGGGTAGATAGGCGTCCGGGCGAAAATTCCATAGCGCGTCGTCGGCCTGCTCGGCCAGGGCTTTATCTTCGCAGTGTAGATGCAGGCGATAGCCTTTACGCCAGATGGTCTCAGCAAGCTTGCAGGCAAACTGCAAGCGCGCCTCTAGCGTGGTGTCGGGCAAAATGTAGAAATCTATGCGCGCCATGGCGGTTCCAGGGAGGTCTGTTCCAGAAACATCGCCGCCGCAAAGGCTGCGGCGGCGATGAGGTCTTAAGCGCTGGTTTTAAAGCGGCTTAAACCAGTTGGGTGAGCCAGCCGTACTTATCTTCGCTGCGGCCATACTGCAGGTCGAGCAGTTTGGTGCGGATGCGCATAGCGACTTCATTATTGCCATCGGATTGCAGGCGAATACGCTCGTTTTCGCTGACCAGTTCGCCCACCGGGGTAATCACTGCCGCGGTACCGCAGGCAAACACCTCGGTGATTTCGCCGGAAGCGGCACCTTCGCGCCACTCGTCGATGCTGATCGGGCGCTCTTCCGGCGTTAAGCCTTCATCTTTGGCCAGGGTGAGCACCGAGTTGCGGGTCACGCCTTCCAGAATAGTGTCGGTCAGGCGAGGCGTCACCAAGCGACCATCTTTGAAAACAAAGAACAGGTTCATGCCGCCCAGCTCTTCCACCCACTTGTTTTCCGCAGCATCGAGAAACGCGACTTGACCACATTGGTGGGCTTCGGCCTCTTTTTGTGCCGCTAATGAGGCGGCGTAGTTGCCGCCGCACTTGGCAAAGCCGGTGCCGCCGGGGGCAGCGCGCTTGTAGTTAGACGAGAGCCAGATCGATACTGGTGCGATACCACCTTTAAAGTATGCCGCGGCGGGGGAGGCGATTACGTAGTAGTCCACCTCATGGGCCGGACGCACGCCCAAGAAGGCTTCCGAGGCGATCATAAACGGGCGCAGGTAGAGGCTGCACTCGTCAGAGGCGCTGGCGGGTGTCGGCACCCAGCTATGATCTTGGGCCAGCAGGGCTTTCAGCGAGCCGATGAAGTCTTCGTCGGAAAGCTCGGGCAGCGCCAGGCGGCGGGCACTGCGACGGAAGCGTTCGGCATTTTTCTCGGGGCGAAACGTCCAGATGGAGCCGTCGGCGTGGCGGTAGGCTTTAATGCCTTCAAAAATTTCCTGGCCGTAATGCAGTACCGAGGCGGCGGGGTCCAGCGTTAGCGGGCCATAAGGGCGCACTTGGTGACCGTGCCAGTCAGCGTCGACGGTCCAGCGCACATGGGCCATATGATCGGTAAAGTGCTTACCGAAGCCTGGGTTTTGCAGGATGCTGTCACGGATCTCATCAGCCATCGGCTGATTGGATGGCAGGGTTTCAAAACTCGTTTCAAAGCTGGCAGTGGGCACGGCTGTTACTCTCCGCTTGAACCGGCCCTGTATGAGGGGCGGTTGGATGTTATTGACGATAAGTCGATGGCAATAGAGGCGCAGCGTTAGCCCGCTGCGCCTTGATAGGTTCAGGTTTAACGGTTACCGCATTGAAAGGCAACCATTGAGCGACGTATCGTGCCGTTAGTCGTTGCCATTTTCTACTTGGGCGTCGGCTTCGCGGTCAAGCAGGTATTGCGTTAGTAGTCCCACCGGGCGGCCGGTGGCGCCTTTCTGCTTCCCGGAATGCCACGCGGTACCGGCGATATCCAGGTGGGCCCAGGGGAAGTGGTCGGCAAAGCGTGACAAGAAGCACGCGGCGGTAATGGTGCCCGCCGGGCGACCGCCAATATTGGCCAGATCGGCGAAGTTGGAATCCAGCTGCTCTTGATACTCGTCCCACAACGGCAGGTGCCAGGCGCGATCCCAGGCGGCTTCGCCCGCGTCAAGTAAGTCCAGCGCGAGGTCGTCGTCGTTGGAGAGCAGGCCGGTGGCGTGGTGGCCCAGGCCAACAATCACCGCGCCGGTAAGGGTGGCAATATCGACCACGCTGGCTGGGGTAAAGCGCTCGGCGTAGGTCAGCGCATCGCACAGCACCAGGCGTCCTTCTGCGTCGGTATTGAGCACTTCGACGGTGAGGCCTTTAAGGGTTTTAATGATGTCGCCAGGCTTGGTGGCGTGGCCGTCGGGCATGTTTTCCGCTGCGGCGACAATAAACACCAGGTTGAGCTTGGGTTTGATCTCCAGCACGGCTTTAACGGTGCCGAACACGCTGGCGGCGCCGCACATGTCGAACTTCATTTCGTCCATGCCTTCGCCTGCCTTCAGCGAAATACCGCCGGTATCAAAGGTAATGCCTTTACCGATCAGTACATGGGGGGCTTCGTCGGCGTTTTCCGCGCCGTTGTACTTCATCACGATCAGCCGTGATGGCTCTTTGCTGCCGCGGCCTACTGAAAGCAGCGACCCTGCCCCTAGGGCTTCTAGCGCCTCTTCGTCCAGAATCTCAACCTTGAGGGCGCCTTTCGATTCGCGCCCCAACTGCTCCGCTTGCTCGGCGAGATAGCGGGGGGTGCAGACGTTGCCGGGCAAGTTGCCCAGGGTGCGGGTTAGGCTAATGCCCTGGCCAATCGCGTTGCCGACCAGCGCGCCCTGTTTAATCAGCGGCACGGATTCAGCGTCACTTGCCATCAAGGTGAGCTTGGTAAGGCTAGGCGTAGGCGCAGGTGAGGACTTAAACTGATCAAAACGGTAAATAGCCCGCTCGGCGGCTTCCATGACCTTACGTGATTTCCAGGCCGCATCGCGATCGGCCAGCGGTACGTCGTTAAACACGATGCTGGCTTCGTCAATCGTCAGCTTTACCAACGCCACCATGGCGGCATCAAAGGCTTTGATAAATCCCGCTTCCTGGCATTTTTCGCGTTCCCCCAGACCAACCAGTAAAATACGCTCGGCGCCCAGGCCTGGCGCAAAGGGCACCATTTGTACATTGCCTAGCGCTGCATCGAAGTCGCCGCGCTCTAGCAATTGGCCAATCAGGCGCTCGCTGGCGTCGTCCAGTTTGGCGACGGTAGGCAGTAAGCCGCTATCTTTAAAAACCGGGATTACGAGACACGCCGTTTCGGCTTTTGCAGGGTTAGCAGTCTGAACGGAAAATTCCATGACGTCTCCAACAAGACAAGTATCGAGGGATTCGGGATAATGCCCTGTTATTTAGGGTTTGATAACAGTTTGATTAGTGTACCTAAGCCATGCGCTCCTTGCATGGCATCCTGCACGACTAGCCGGAGAGCGCGTTGATTTTATTTCGGTATCTAACTCGCGAAGTGTTACTCACCATGTCGGCGGTTGCTGGCATTCTGCTGTTGGTGATCATGGGTAGTCGTTTTATCCGTTATTTTTCGGATGCGGCAGAAGGCGATATCCCGATTACCATTTTAGGCAGCCTAATGATGTACCACCTGCCTGGCTTTATGGAACTGATTCTACCGCTGTCGTTTTTTCTAGGCATTATGCTGGCCTACGGGCAGCTCTATATGAACAGCGAAATCACCGTAATGGTTGCCTGTGGGATGAGTCCTACACGGCTGTTAAAAGTGACGCTGCTGCCAGCCAGCGTTGTGGCAGTGCTGGTGGGACTATGCAGCCTGTGGTTAACGCCCTACGGAGCGCTGCAGACCGAAACCGCCATCGAAGAGCAGCGTAGCCGCTTGGATGTATCCGTGCTAGCGCCAGGGCGTTTCCAGGAGTTTGGCGGTGGCCGAACTGCCTATATAGGCAGCTTCTCCAGTGACGGCACTGAAATGCAGGATGTATTGGTACACGAGCAATATCAGCCAGGTAATGAATCGACTCACGATTATATTACCCGTGCAGCGTCGGGTTATCAGGAAACGCGGCTCGACACCGGCAGTCGTTTCCTGGTGCTCAATAGCGGCGAGCGCTACGGCGTTACCCCAGGGCAAAGAAGCGCCGAACGATTAACCTTTGAGCGCTATACGCTACGCCTGGGGCTAAACCGCGAACGCCAGGCGTTAGATTCATTAGAGTATGCCACCACGCTGGCCCTGTGGAATAACCCAGACCCCCGCGCCCAGGCCCAATGGCAGTGGCGCGCGGGACTCCCCCTTATGGTGTTTGTGCTGGCTTTAATGGCGCAGCCGCTTTCCCGTGTTAATCCTCGCCAGGGGCGCTTTGGTAAGCTGCTTCCTGCGGTGTTTTTATACGTTGCGTATCTGAGCATGTTGCTGGCAGTGGTGGATGCCATCGGCAGTGAATCGTGGCCCACTACCCTTGGCGTATGGCCAATACATGGATTGTTCTTAGCTCTGGGCCTGCTACTGCTGTGGCGCTCGCAACGTAAGGGGATGCGCTAATGGTGTTTGACCGTCTCGATCGTTATATCGCCCGTAATGTGCTGGCCGCCATCATCGTCGTTCAGGTGGTGCTGCTGGGCCTGGATATCACCATTGCTTATATCGATGACTTAGGTGATGTCCAGGCCGGCTATACCGCTTTTGATGCTCTGCTCTATCTATTAATGCGAACCCCTTGGCGCTTTTACCAGTACGCCCCGGTGGCGGTATTGATCGGGGCGCTGATTGGTTTGGGCAGCATGGCGTCCAGCAACGAGCTGACCGTTATGCGCGCCTCCGGGCGCTCGCTAGCCCGGATTGTGTGGGGCGTGATGAAGCCGGTACTGCTGGTAGTCGTTGTCGTGTTGATGATTTCCGAGTATGTGACGCCGCGTACTGAGCAGTATGCAGAAGCGTGGCGGCTGGAAAAACTGCAGGGCGAAGGGGCGATGCTGACCAGCCGCAGCGGCTGGCAGTTTGAAGGCGATAGCGTTTATCGCTTTGGGGCGATCCGCGCCGACAACGTGGTGCTCGACTTAACCCGCTACCGCTTTGATGATCGCCGTTTAGTCGAAGCGACCTATGCCCAACGTGCCATTTGGGAAGGTGACGCTTGGCGGCTGACGGATGTAACCACAACCAGGATCTTCGACGACCACACCGAGTCTGACCAGATTGAAAGTATGGGCTGGGAGACATCGTTTACGCCCACGCAGCTAGAGCGGTTATTGCGTAATATTCAGAGCCAGGCACCCAGCGAGCTTTGGTACTACGCCCGTTTTCTGGAAGAGCAGGGCCTGCAGAACGATCAGGCGCTGCTCTACTTTTGGCAGAAAGTGCTGTTACCACTCACCATGGGTTCGCTGGTGCTGATTGCCGCCTCCTTTGTATTCGGACCGCTGCGCACGGTAGCCGCAGGCACGCGGGTATTTTACGGCGTCGTCACCGGACTAAGCTTTAAATATATCCAGGATTTACTGGCGCCCGCCTCAACCATCTTCGGCTTTTCGCCTGTTTGGGCTGTGTTAGTACCCACGCTGCTTTGCGCAGGCGTCGGGGTCTACTTTTTGCGCCGCAATGGTTAACGATGCTTGCCGCTGATTACCAACCCAACAGCCCTCGACAGCCAGGCGCCAAAAAAGCGAATGCTAATAGAAGAGGGTTAAAAGAGAGGGCTAAAAGAGAGAATTATGGGAACACGACGCTTTACTCAGTTAGATAGCGTATGGCCAGCGGGCCTTGGTCGTCGCTTAGGCGCCATGCTGTATGACGGCTTTTTGGTCATGGCGATTTGGATCGCGGTGACCGTTGCCCATCTGGTGTTTTTTCGGGTTGTGCTCGGTCAACAGGCCGAAGATATTGGCACCACCGCGTTTGATATCTGGAGTTTGCGGATCATGCTGCTGTTCTTCGTCAGCCTGTTTTTTATTTTCTCCTGGTCCCGAGGCGGAATGACCCTGGGAATGCAGGCGTGGCGGTTGCGGGTACAGACGCTGGATGGCTATTCGCTAAACTGGCAGCAGGGCCTGATTCGGTGCGCTACCGCCTGGCTATCGTTACTGGCGCTGGGCTTGGGGTATGTCTGGGTGTTATTCGATGCAGAGCGCCGTAGCTGGCCGGATATTGTCTCAAAGACGCAAACAGTGGTCTTGCCGAAAAAATAATTTCAACCCGTTTTTTCAAAAAAATGATGGCTTGTCAGCACGTTAACGAGGGGCTCACATTTCTTAAGACGAATGGATATCAAAAAGTATCCATTTCTACTTGAAAAGATGTATGCGAATCATTTACATTCATCTCATGACTTTTATGAGGTGCAGCCATGTACGTTTGCGTGTGCAAGGGAGTAACCGACCATCAGATTCGCCAGCACGTAAGCGACGGTGCTCGCAGCTGGCGTGAAGTGCGTGAAGCAACTGGCTGCGCAACCCAGTGCGGCAAGTGCGCGTGCTTTGCCAAAACGATTACCCGGGATGCCGTACTAGAGGCACGCCAAGAGGCCGACATGGGACTCGCTTACGCAGTGTGACGCGAATCACTATTGTTAGGGTTATCTTTAGCAAATATATGATTTGCTTGAATTTTTAATCATCTTATCTATACTCTCAGAAACGCTGGGAGTATAGATGTTTGCGTCTATACTCTTCTCAAAACGTAACTGCTTGATCGCATTGTTTAAAGTTTGCTTAAGCATCAGCATTACAGTAGAAAAGGTGACGTTATGAAAGGTGATAAAAAAGTTATTGAGCATCTCAATAAGGCGCTCGGCAACGAACTGGTTGCGATCAATCAGTACTTTTTGCACGCCAAAATGTACAAAGATTGGGGCTTGAAAGCGCTGGCCAAGTGGGAATACGGCGAATCTATCGAAGAGATGCAGCACGCTGACAAGATTATCGAACGCATCCTGTTTCTGGAAGGCATCCCCAACCTGCAAGATCTGGGCAAGCTGCACATTGGCGAAAACGTCAAAGAGATGCTCGAAAGCGATCTGAAAATTGAGCACGATGGCCGTAACGATTACATCGAAGCGATCACCTATTGCGAAAGCGTTAAAGACTACGTGACTCGCGATATGCTGCGTGACTTGCTAGCCGACGAAGAAGATCATATCGACCATATCGAAACCGAGCTTGGTTTGATCGACAAGGTGGGTATACAGAACTACATGCAACGCCAAATGCAGATGGCGGGTGAAGAGTAAACGCAAACTGATACGCGTTCACTCGTCATTAGTTGATCATCAATACCCCCGAAGACTCTTCGGGGGTATTTTTATTTGAGCCTTTATTTGCTGGCGCTTTCACTTAGCCGGGAGTTTAGACGAGCCCACAAGGCTGGAAAGCGACACCGCCAATATCGATAGCAACATCAGCGCCAGGGCGGGAATCAGCACTGCCCAGGGTGCCCGCTCGATATAGGGCATGCCCTCGGCAAGTACCAGGCCCCACTCTGGCGAAGGTGGGCGCGGCCCAAGGCCAAGAAAGCCCAGTGCTGCCAGGGCAAGCGCAACCCCGGGTAAGCGCAGCATGGCATGACGAAACACCGGGCCGAGCACGGCAGGCAAAATGTAGCGGCTCATCAAACGAAAATGCCCCACCCCTAAAATCGGTGTGATGCGCACATGTGGCTGGGCTTTGACTTCTGCCACCAGCGCCGCCGTGTGTGCGGCAAGCGGTGCCCAGGCCACGGCAGTGACGGCAATAATAGCGCCACTGGCGCTTGGCCCCATCAGGCCCGCCACGATAAGTCCGGCAATGGTGGGGGGCGTTGCCTTGGTGATCTCAATGGGGCCGGTTGCCAGTCGGGGAGCCAGACCAATCAGCAGCCCTAATGCCAGCGAAAAGAACACCACTACTGTTGCCATCCCCATGGTAGACAGCGCCCCGTGGGCCACTCGCGCCAGGATATCGCGCCCTGTGCCGTCGGCACCCAGTGGCAGTGCCCAACTCGGCGACTCCAGGCGCATAAACGCAGAGTTAAATGGATCACGAGTAATCCCCGCGGCTACCAGCACAACTAGCAGAAGAATAGCGATGACGGGGACGATCCACGCCCGGCGCTGAATGTTCTGCTCGCTGTGAGCCACCGGCAAGGCCCCAAGCCTAAAGGCGCGGCCAAGTAGCAAGGCACGACCCATATTGGCCAGGCTGCCGAGCACAATGGCAATAATCAGCAGAATAAGAATGCCGGTTTGCAGGGCGGGCATATCCTGGGCGGATGCTGCACCCAGAGTAGCCCTGCCAAGGCCGGGAATCGAAAATACCTGTTCCACAGCAATGGCACCACCGGTAAGGGCTACCATTACCATGCCCACTTGAGGCATTAGGCTGGGTAGCGTGCGCCGCAGTACTGCCAGGGTAATCCGGGTGCGAGAAAAACCTGCCACGTTCCAGGTAGCCACCCAGCGTTCGGTGAAAGTGGCTGAAAGCCCATCGCTAAACAAACGCCCTAACAGGCCACCCGCTGGAAGGCCCAGCGCAAAGGCGGGCAGCACCACGTAGCTGAGACCGCGCCAACCGTAGGGGGGTAACCAGTTTAGCCAGGCGGCAAAGATCACTAGCAGTATTGAAGCAAGTAGAAACTCGGGGAGCGCTGTCAGCGCGGCGCCAATGGCGCCGGATGAACGACTAACCTGACCATTCAGGCCCCGCCGCACCACCGGCACACAAATTAACGTAGCGGTAATCACCGCCACCAGCATGCCAAAGCTCATTAGCGTTAGGGATACCTGGGCACTTCTTAGCATGCCCGGCAGCACCGGTGCACCGGAAATCCAGGAGTTGCCCGCATCGCCCTGCAGCAGTCCTATCAGCCAGCTTTGCAGCTTCTCAAACGGGCCAAGATCTAAACCCAGCTGGGCGCGAATGGCGGCTAGCACCTCGGGGGTGGCTTCCTGCTCGGCGGAGCGCGCCCGCAAAATGCTCAGCGCCGGGTCCCGACCGGACAGCCATGGCAGTAGTCCGACCAGCACGATCACGCTGGCTAACGTTACCAGGCGAGAGAGCAGCGGAATAAAGGGGTCTATGCGCAAGCTGCGCCAAAGGCGCAGCGGTGTTGCGTTTGTCATGCGCAGCGTACCTTTAAGACTCACTATCTTCATCGATAGCGGTTTTTTCAGTAATCAACACGCGCTCGCGTGGGTCACGCTCGGCGTTGGAAACCCGCGCTGATTCGCCTTGAATGACGCGCTCATGGAGCATGGGGATCGCTGCGTCGGTGCGTAAAATGGCCGCTTCAGCGTCGATAATTGCCTGACGGCGCGCATCGCCCGTGGGCTGGGCGGCGGCGTTGGCCAGCGCTTCATCAACGGCAGGGTCGCATAGCTGGGCGATATTGAAGGAGCCAGCGCAGGCGAAGTCGCTAAACATATAGGCAACGGGGTCGCCTGAATCAAGGACGGTGGCACGGGAGAGAATAAAGGCGTCAAACTGGCCAGCTAACGCGTCCGCTTCAATATGGGCGTACTCACGCACTTCCTGATTTACGGTGAAGCCTGCCCGAGTGAGCTGTTGTTCAAGTAATACGGCGACTTCGGGAAGCTCCGCGCGGTCAGTAAAGGTCGCTAGGGTAATCTGCGCACCGTTTGGGGCAGTTGGCTCGGTGCGATCCTCAATCGACGTGCGGTAGTCGCTCGCCCAGGCCAGCGCTGGGCCAAGTAGCCCCTCGGCAATATCCGCGCGGCCTTCGTAAACGGTATTGACGATAGTGGCGCGATCAACCGCCTCACGAGCCGCGGCGCGCAGGCCAGGGTCGGTCATAGGGCCTGATTCGGTATTCAGGTACAGCGTGTTAGTGCGTGGCATGGGCACTTCATGGACTAACTCAGGGTCGAGCAGTGCCACCTGGGAGACCGGAATAGCTTCCACCACATCGGCTGCGCCGGTTCTCAAGGCTGCCGCTCGGGCGGTGCCATCGGGTACATAGTCGGCATCAATGCCGGCCACTGCGGCTGGCTCGCCCCAGTAGTCGTCATAGCGGTCAAGCTTGGCGCTGGTGGTGCCGTTGATCTCTTTCAGCACAAAGGGGCCGGTACCTGCTTCGATAGGATTAATCCGGCCATCTTCGCCGTAGGCGCTGGCGGCCAGGATCGCTAGCTGTGGGCTTGAAAGGCGGTTGGGGATCAGTGGGTCAGGTCTTTCCGTGTGTACCAGCACCGCGTTATCGCCATCGGCTTCGATGGTCATGTTCACACCGTCTAGAATCCTAGGCTTGGGGGCCGCCTGGGTAGCCGCCGTGAGGGCGTTCACCACGTCTTGGGCAGTTAGCTCGCTGCCATCATGAAACGTCACACCGTCGCGAATCACAAAGCGCCAGGTATTGGCGTCCAGCTGTTCCCACTCGGTGGCTAGAAAGGGCTGAGGATCGCTGTTGGCATCCAGGCGAATCAGCGTTTCCGCCATGCTCCAGCGGGACAGTTTAAAGGCATCGTCGGAAAGCGGTGTTAATCCGGAGCGCGGTGGCTGCAGCATTGCCACGCTAATACGTTCACCTGATTCGGAGGAGGTGGTGTCGCGCTGCTGATCAAAACAGCCGGCAAGCAGTAGCGGCGCGGCAAGGGCAACGGGTAGCGAAAGGCGAAGCGGGCGGCGAAACATCGTAACGACTCCTCAGTATAAAAGTTAACCAGTAAAAGGGATAAGCAACGGCTCAACCGTGGGGGTAGCCAACGGATAAGCGCTGCATTGCGAATAGATCAAGCAAGTCACGGCGGGTTAATCGCGAAGAATTTATAAAAGCGCTTCAACCTCCGCTGCATTGCAGCTGGGAAGAGCGCATGTGGGCAATTGCGTTACCGCGTTAATTAGCGCAAGCGTTATTGGGTGGCGGGGGTTGCGCCATAGCGATGCCGTTGGGCGGTCTTCCACAATATTGCCGTCATCCATCACTAAGGTGCGTTGGCAGAGTTTGGCGACCACCGATAAATCGTGGGACACCATCAGCAGGCCCGTACCGCTTTCATCGCAAAGTCGCTTGAGGACGCTGATGACCTGGGCACGCACCGGTAGATCAAGGCCGCTAAGCGGTTCATCGGCCAGCAAGAAGCGCGGGCGGGTAGCAATTGCGCGGGCAATAGCCACCCGCTGGGCCTGGCCACCGGAAAGCTCATGGGGATGGCGATCCAAAAACGGCGCATCCAACCCAACCTGCTCCAGGGCTTCCCGTGCGCGCTCTTCAGGGTTGCAGTCGACGTGCAGCCGAATCAGCGGCTCTGCCACCAGGGCGCGAACGCTCATCCTTGGATCAAGGGATGAGACAGGGTCTTGGGGAATGTACTGAACCGCCTGGCGGTACCATCTGAGCTTGGCCGTGGAGGCAGGGCGCACGTCTCTTTGTTGGCAGGTAATCGTCCCTGAATCCGGCGCTTCAATCGCCAATAGCGAGCGCAGCAGCGTGGTTTTACCCGAGCCAGATAGCCCCACGAGGCCCACTCTCTCGCCGGGATAAAGCGTCAGGTCGATATTGTCCATCACCTGCTTACGCTCACCCGCTCGCCAAAATACCTCCCGGGGCAAGGAGACGCTCTTGTTCAACCCGCGTGCTGAAAGAAACGCTTCTCTAGCATCGGACAGTACTGGGCTTGGCATTTAGGCGCTCTTTCGATAGTCAATGGATGCAAGGGAGGCAGAAGCATTTAGCTCAGCAGGTTGCACGCTATGGGCGGCGGCGACCAGTTCCTGAGTAAAGGGGTGCTGAGGCGCGGTGATCAGCGTATCTAAATCACCGCTTTCAATCATAACGCCACGCTCAATAACGACCGCACGCTGGCATAGCTGAGAGGCCGCGTGAAGGTCGTGGGTAATAAACAGCATGGCAGTGCCCGAGTTGCCGGTATGTTCGCGTAACGCATCCAGTACCTGGGCTTGGGTGACCATATCCAGCGCAGTGGTCGGTTCATCGGCAACCATTAGCGAGGTTTTGCATGCCATGGCCAGGGCTATACAGACCCGCTGGCGCTGCCCGCCGGAAAGCTCCGCGGGGGTGCGCTTTATTAAGCGCTGAGGATCTGGCAGGCCCATTACGCCTAGCAGCGCGACGGCCGCGTGGAGCGCCGCCTTGCGCGACAGGCCGTGATGGCGCGAAAAAGGTTCGCGCAGCTGGGAGCCAATGGAAACCAGAGGGTTAAGCGCCGAGAGTGAGTCCTGAAACACCATCGAGACACGGGTATCCGCACGCCGCCGCGCGGCGGGTATCGCAATGGCTTCTTGGCCTTGAATGCGAATGCTGCCGGATACCTGGGCATTAGGTGGTAAAAGCCCCAGCACCGCTTTGGCTGTGAACGATTTGCCCGATCCAGACGCGCCTAATAGACAGACACGCTCGCCGGGCATGACATCGAAGGAGAGCCCATCGACGACCTGCTGGCGGCCAATTTGAATGTGCAGGTCACGCACGGATAGCACTGGGTTGCTGCACATTGACAACATCTCTGGCGGAGTCACTAAGTTACTAATAATCGTTATGATATAACGTTTGCAGGTTGGTGGGCAATATTGATGCCTAATATAGGTGTGGAAAAACAGATAGGGAAAAGTAGGTAGGGAAAAGTAGGTAGATCGACCGGGGAGGATTAAAAATAAAAAAAGCGCTGAAAAGATCAGCGCTTAATAGCCACCCAACGGCAAATGCCGTTGGGTGGGAGTGGGTTATTTTGTGGCGGTGGCAGGAGAAAGAATTTCGCTCCCCATATCGACGTTATCGACAGGCTCGTCAACCGCAAAGGTAGTACGGCTTAGGCGGCGCACACGTTTCATAAACAGAGCGATACAAACCAGTGTTCCAAGTGCCGCCACTACATAGCTTAAGTGCATCGGCAGGCCAAAACCGATCGGCGCGTAGGCTAAGTAGGTAAAGGTGGCCATGGTCATAAAGGTGGCTGGGATCGAGGTAATCCAGTGGGGCTTGCGCGACAGCACCAGGTACATGGTGCCTACCCACAGGGCGATTACAGCAGTGGTTTGGTTGGCCCAGGAGAAGTAGCGCCACAGCAGCGTGAAGTCCATATGGGTGAGCGCGTAGGAGACTACAAACAGCGGCAGCGCGACCATGATGCGCTTAACGATCGGCTTTTGATCGACCTTCATATAGTCGGCAATAATCATCCGCGCGCTGCGAAAAGCGGTATCGCCGGAGGTGATCGGCAGCACAATAACGCCGAGGATTGCCAGCGTGCCACCCACCGCGCCCAGCATGGTGATGGAGACTTCGCTTACCACCGCCGCAGGGCCACCAGCAGCCAGTACGGCAGAAAGCGACTGGTCGCCATAGAACAGGCTCATGGCGGCAGCCGCCCAGATCATGGCGATAATGCCTTCGGTGATCATCATGCCGTAGAAAATTTTGCGACCATTGGTTTCGTTTTGCGTGGTGCGCGAAATGATCGGCGTTTGGGTGGCGTGGAAGCCAGAAAGCGCGCCGCAGGAGATGGTTAAAAACAGCAGCGGGAAGATGGGGGCGTTGTCCGGGTGCATGTTCTCAAATGAGAGTTCAGGAATCGGCGCGCCGGTCACGATCATGCCAATCCCAATCCCTGCCGCGCTAAACAGCAGCAGTGCGCCGAAGTAGGGGTAAATACGTCCGATGACTTTATCAATCGGCAGCAGCGTGGCGATCAGGTAGTAAATAAAGATGGCGACAATAATCATCGTTACAGACAGAGCCGTCATATTGGATAGCAATGCAGCAGGTGACGTGACGAACACGGTGCCGACTAACAGCAGTAGCAGAATGGCAAAGCCATTGACCACATGCTTCATCGCTTGCCCCAGAAACTTACCCGCTAGCTGTGGCAGGTGCGCGCCGTGGTTGCGAATCGAGATCATACCGGTCAGGTAATCATGCACGGCACCGGCGAAAATGCAGCCGATAACGATCCAAACAAACGCGACGGGGCCGTAAAGCGCGCCGAGAATAGGGCCAAAAATCGGTCCCACACCGGCAATGTTGAGTAATTGGATAAGCGAGTTGCGCGTGGTGTTCATCGGTACATAGTCGATGTTGTCACGCATGCTGAAGGCGGGTGTCTGACGCTTTCGGTCAGTCACAAACACGCGTTCAACGAACTTCCCATAGGTAAAGTAGCCTGCAATCAGCAGCAGGATCGATACAATGAAGGTAATCATTTAAGGTACCTAGAGCTGTGAGGAAGAGTAGCCATGAATGGCAAGCAGCTTAAAAACGTGCTTTTGGCACACAAGTAGGAGCTTTTTAAGCCGCAATGAATCTACAGATAAGTGTTATAAAATCACAGCTAGACTTTAGTGGGTGGCGAACGAAAAATGGGCAGCCAAAAGGCCACCCACTTTACCGCTTGGGATCTTACCTAAACTGCTGAGCGTTGACAGAAATATCTTTCAAACTCAATAGTGTGGCAGCTAGCGCTTGGGTGCGTGGCACCAGCGTATCGAGTAAGCAGTACTCCTCATCAGTATGCATTTTGGCGCCTACCGGGCCGAGCCCGCACAGGGTGGGAATGCCTAAGCTGGCTGTCCAGCCCGCGTCAGAGCAGCCGCCGGTAAATTCGCCATCAACCGCAAAGCCGATGGCTCTAGCCTGGGACTGATAAAGCGCAAACAGCGCGTTGCTCATACGCTCTTCAAGCGGGTAGAACTCTGACGTCTGCTCAAGGGTGGCTAGCGTGCCGGGAATCTCGGGTTCGGCGATGATCGCCTCAATGGCTTGATAAAGCTGGTCACGCTGGGCGGTGGTGACAAAGCGAGTATCCAGCTGGGCAGACGCAAAAGGCGCGACGGTATTGCGTGATACGCCGCCTGTTATGGTACCCACGTTAGTAGTGATACCTGCCTCGTAGTCGGTTAACGCATGCAGCTTGATGATTTTACGGGCCAGTGCTTCGATCGCGCTGGCGCCATCGGCATGACTGACGCCGGAGTGGGAGGCTTTGCCGGTGACGCTGATCAAAAAGCCAGCGCCGCCTTTACGCCCTGTCACCACATTGCCGCTGACTCGCCCAGGCTCAACATTCAAAACGGCGCATGCCCCCTCAGCGGCAGCTTCAATAAAGGCCCGTCCATCCGGTGAGCCTATCTCCTCATCGGCAGTGAACAGCGCGCGAACGGGCAGTGGGCAGTGGGGCAAACGGCTTAATGCGCGCAGCACAAAGCAGTTCATTACCAGACCGCTTTTCATATCGGCAACGCCAGGGCCAAAGCCAAGGTTCTCTTTTTGGCTATAGCCTCGGCCTGCCACGGTGCCGGTCGGAAAAACCGTATCCCGGTGGCCCATGATTAGCGCATGACCTTGGCCAGCCTCACCCAGTTGGGCCTCTAAAATATCGCCTGAGTCGGGGCGCGGGTGGCGTATCACCGTGATGCCATCCTGTTCGAGCCACTGGGTGATCAGATTGGCGACCGCATCGTTACCCGCTTTGTCATTGCTGTTGGAGTCGATATTGACCAGGGCTTCAAGGCAGTCAATCATCGCCTGCTGTTGTCCCTCTAGCCATTCATATGCTTGCTGTATTAGTGGCTCTTGCATGACGCTCGCTCCTTATGAATCTCTGCACCTTGGACACTCAAATCCCAGAATAGCCCTGCCATTAATATAAGCGCTTCTGAGGCAATGCTACCCAACAGGTGTTCATCGGGGGCGTGTTGCGAACAGGAGGGGTAGGAGTGGGGAACCCATAAGGTGGGTAAGCCCAGCGTCTCGGCAAATACATCGTTGGGTAATGATCCGCCCAAATTAGGCAATAGGGTGGGGGTTTTATTGGTCGATAGCTGCATCGATGTTAACGCCCAGCTCACCCAGGGATCTTCAGGATCAAGCCGCGTCGCATTCATCTGTGACATGCGCGCCGCGCTCACTTCAATATCGTTGTAGCCGTGTTGATCCAGGTGGTGGCGCAAATGGGCTAAAAAGTTATCCTGGTCGCTGCCCACCACATAACGCAGTTGGCAGTGGGCGTAAGCGTGAGGCGGGATCGCATTGGCGGGGGCGTCCGGGTTACCTGCTTTCATGGCGAGCACTTCTAGTGTATTCCAGCCAAACAGCCGCTCAGCGGGGGATAACCCAGGCTCCCCCCAATCGGTATCGATGGCCGGGGCATTTTCACCAACACCTACTTCCAGGGCGGCAACCGCCTGGCGCACGGAATCCGGGATTGGCTCTGGTCGTAGTCCCTGGATTTGAATAACGCCGTTGGCATCTACCAGTGTGCTAAGGGCATTGGCCAAGCGCACCGCAGGGTTTTTTAATACCCCGCCCCAGTTACCCGAATGGTGGGCGCCTTCCCGGGCCTGAAGTTTAAGGTCAAAATTGAATGACCCCCGAGAACCTAAAAACAGGGTGGGGGAGTCGGCGTTTAAGCGGGGGCCATCCGAGGCAATAAATACATCGGCCGCTAAGCGTTCGCGGTAGCGGTGGCAGATCTCTTTTAAGCCAGGAGAACCGGTCTCCTCGCCCATTTCCAGCACCAGCTTGACGTTATAGCCCAGCTGCCCGCCGCTGGCTTTTAACACACAGCCCAGCGCGGCTAAATTGATGGTGTGCTGGCCTTTGTTATCAGCGGTGCCGCGGCCGTACCAGCGATCCCCTCGTTGGGTGATCTGCCAAGGCGACAGCCCGTCTGCCCACTGGTCATCATAGCCACGTATCACATCGCCATGGCCGTAGGTTAATACGCTGAAGGCGGCCTCTGGCTCAATTCTTTCCGCAATAAGAAAGGGCCCAAAACCTGCCACCGGATTAGCGACAATTTCCCATGTAAAACCGAGCTGCTCAATGTCGGGGATGATGTGTTGAGTCAGGTAGCTGTGCAGTTCCTCCAGCCGATTGGGTTCCTGGCTTTCGCTGCGGTTGGCGATGCGCGGGGCAAGCTGTGCATAAAACTCGCCACTATCAAAATAGGCTTTGGCATTGTCTAAGGCGTGTTGGCGTGTCATCAGCATTCCTTTCCATGTGGCATAAGTAAAGAGCGAGTGTTTAGGCAAAGTGGCAGGCAACGCGGCCCTGGTTGTTCTGATCAAGAGCACTCAGTGCAGGGGCTTGCTGAGCACACTCTGGTTGAGCCATCGGGCAGCGGGGATGAAAGGCACAGCCAGAGGGTGGTCGGCTCGGGTCTGGTTGACCTGCCCCCAAGCCGATGTCGGGCACGCCTAAGCCAGGCTCTGGCGTCAGCGCGGAGGCCAGCAGTGCCTGGGTATAAGGGTGACGAGGCGCCGTGAAGATTTGCTCGCGGGTGCCTTCTTCCACAATTCGGCCCAGATACATCACCGCCAGCCGGTCGGCCAAGTGTTCGACCACCGCAAGGTCGTGGCTAATAAACAGATAGGTGAGGCCAAACTCATCTTTCAGGTCGAGGAGCAGGTTGAGAATCTGGGCCTGAACCGACACATCCAGCGCGGAGGTGGGTTCGTCACAAATCACCAGGTCCGGGCGCATAATCAGTGCCCGGGCAATCGCTACCCGCTGGCGCTGGCCGCCGGACATTTGCCCTGGGTATTGCTGGGCAGCGCGTTTGGGCAGCCCGACCATATCGAGCATCTCCTCGACCTTTACGGCCTGCTCCTTGGCGGTGCCAATGGCATGGATGCGCAGCGGTAGACCGACGATCTGGGCAATTCGCTGGCGGGGGTTAAGCGAGGAGTAAGGATCCTGGAAAATCGGCTGAATATGGCGGGCGAGAGCTTTTTGGTTAGCATTCACAATCGCTTTACCGTTGATCAGCACATCACCCCCGCTTGGCTTGGTCAGCCCCAGTAGCATTTTAGCCAAGGTGCTTTTACCACAGCCTGATTCACCCACCAGCCCCATCACCTGACCGTGGGGGACGCGCAGCGATACATCCTTTACCGCCTGTAAGCTGCGGCTTTTATGCAGCATGCCGCCGCCCAGTGTGAATGTTTTGGACAGCGCGCAGAGTTCCAGAGCAAGCGGGTCACGAGGGATTGCGGCACTGCTCATAGCGTTACCTCCTGAGCGTTTATCGTTGCCGGGTTGGCTAGCTGATGGGCAAAGTGGCAGCGCGATAAATGCCCGCCTGCGACGGTTTGTAGGGGCGGAGTGGTATGGCAACGCTGATCTGCTTGATCGCAGCGATTACAGAAGGCGCAGCCCTCGACCTTATCTATCAGGCTGGGTACCACCCCCGGAATGGCTTGCAGGCGGCTGCCCGGCAGTGTTTTGCCGGGTGTTGGTATGCAGCGCAGTAACCCCTGGGTATAGGGGTGGCTGGGGGCGTGAAAAAGCGCCTGGGCAGAGGCGGTTTCAATGACTTCACCGGCATACATCACGGCAACCCGGTCGGCAATGCGCGCCACAACGCCCAGGTCGTGGGTGATGAAGATAATCGCGGTACCAAACTCCTGCTGAAGGTCGCGTAGCAGGTGCAGAATTTGCGCCTGAATCGTCACATCCAGGGCCGTGGTGGGCTCGTCGGCAATGATCAGGTCGGGTTCGCACATTAATGCCATGGCGATCATCACCCGCTGGCGCAGTCCGCCTGAGAGCTGGTGAGGATACTGGCGCATACGTTCGGTGGCAGCGCTGATACCCACCCGCTCCAATAAATAAACCGCGCGGTCGTGGGCCGCTTTACGGGATACCCGCTGGTGGCGGCGCAAGGCTTCGCAGAGCTGATTGCCCAGGGTGTAGGCAGGATTAAGGGCGGTCATCGGTTCTTGGAAAATCATCGCCATGCGTGAACCGCGCAGGTTGCTGCGTTCGCGCTCAGATACCGTGAGCAGATCAACACCGTCAAAGTTAAGGCAGTCGGCGTTGATTTGCGCTTTGCGCGGCAGCAGGCCCATTAATGCCAACGAGGTCATGGATTTGCCACACCCCGACTCGCCCACCAGGCAGAGCATTTCACCGCGCTCAACGTGAAAGTCGATGCCCCGCACGGCGTGCAGCGTGCCTTTGGCGACGGGTAAATCAACACGTAGCTGTTTCACGCTAAGTAGCGGTGAGGCTGGCGCTGTTGAACGCTCAGCTGAGGATAAATTACTCATTGCGGCCTCCTGGTGCGCTGAGGTCGCGCAGCCCATCACCGAGCAGGTTAATTGCCAGCACCAGCACAAACAGAGCGCTGCCGGGAATCGTAATCACCCAGGGCTGAAAGAACATATAGGCTTTTCCTTCGGCGATCATCAGCCCCCAGGAGGGTGAGGGTGGCTGCACGCCCATCCCCAGAAACGACAGCGTTGCTTCGAGCAAAATGGCGTTGGCGACTTCAAGGGTCGCGACTACGATCAGAGCGCCTGCAATGTTGGGGAGCACTTCGCGCAGCAGAATGTAGTGCAGCGGGCAGCCCAGTGCGCGAGCGGCTTGGACATACTCGGCATCGCGCAACTGCTGGGTGGCCGAGCGGGCAACGACGGCAAAGCGATCCCAGAGAAGTAGTCCTAACAGCAGCGTAACGGTGAGCATCGAACCGCCGATCAGCGAGGCCATGGCAAGCGCCACCAGTACCACCGGCATCGCCAGACGCGTGGTGAGCAGGTAACTGACCACCGCATCAACGCGACCACCAAAGTAGCCCGCCAACACCCCCAAGGTGGTACCAATCAGGCCGGAAATCAGCGCGACCACGATGCCTATAAAGAGTGAAATGCGGGTGCCATAAATCAGTCGGCTAAGGTAGTC
Source organism: Halomonas sp. (assembly GCF_007692655.1). Taxonomy (GTDB): domain Bacteria; phylum Pseudomonadota; class Gammaproteobacteria; order Pseudomonadales; family Halomonadaceae; genus Vreelandella. The sequence continues at coordinate 7,646 of NZ_REBQ01000167.1, read as the reverse complement.
GCGCCCCAGGCGGTCGGTGCCTAAGGGGTGCGTCCAACTACCTGTTTCGTGCCAAATAGGCGGTACCATGCGATTTGCGGTGTTTTGTAAATAGGGATCATGGGGAGCTAGCCAAGGAGCCAGGAGCGCAACGATCCCTAAGGACGTAATGATCAATAGTCCGATCGCTAAGCTGCGGTTGTTAAGCGTGCTGCGCAAAAGGCGCGACTGCCAAGTTGTGACCAATGGTTGCTCTACGGCCACTTGCGGGGAAAGGATATTTGCCATGGTGTTCTCCGTTAACGCGCGCGCAGGCGCGGGTCGAGGATGGCGTTGAGAATGTCGGCCAGCAGCGTCAGCACGATATAGAACAGCGCAATGATCAGCACGATGGCCTGAACCACCGGGTAGTCATTGCGGGAAATGGCGTTCCAGGCCAGTTGACCCAGCCCGCGTAGCGAAAAGACAGTTTCGATAACCACCGAGCCGCCGAGCATAAAGCCCAGTTCCACGGCGGCCAGCGCCACCACAGGAATCACCGCATTGCGTAGGGCGTGTTTGAAGATCACCGTACCGGTACGCAGCCCTTTGGCTCGGGCGGTGCGGATGTAATCCGCCTCTAATACTTCCAGCATGCCGCTACGGGTGAGGCGCATCATGGCGGGGGTAGCGTAGTAGCCCAGCGCAATGGCGGGTAGCACAAAGCCTTGCCAGCTATCGCTGCCTGCGGCAGGAAACCACTGCAGCTTGACCGCAAACACAATGATCAGCGTTAAACCAAACCAGAAGTTGGGCATGGCCTGACCGGTAACCGCTATGGCCATGGCCATCCGGTCTATCCAGCTACCCCGCTTGAGGGCTGCCACTACGCCGAGTGGTATGGAAACACCCAGGGCAATCGCCAGCGACATTACCCCGAGGGTCATGGTCACCGGCAGGCGCTCGACCACCAGATCCATGACATCGCTCTGGTAGTAGTAAGAGCGGCCAAAGTCGAGCTGCACCGCTCCCCATAGCCAAGTGGTAAATTGCTGAATCACCGGGCGATCCAGGCCGTAATCCGTCCTGATCTGCTCAACCTGCTCGGCGGTGGCCTCGGGGCCACCAATGGAAAGAGCCAAGTCACCCGAGAGCTGCAGCAGACTAAAGCAGAGCACCGAAATGGTGAACGCGACGCTCAGTGCTATCAGCGTGCGCTTGAAAACAAATGCCCACATAACGCATCCCCCTCACTGTGGAAGGCTAGCCGTGGTCACTACCACGGCCGCCGGTATATCGATCAGAAGCCAACAGTGACGTTACTTCCAGCTTGCCTCGTAAAAACGCGGCAGTTCGTCGGGGTAAGCGGTGAAGTCCAAATCAGCGGTGTGAGCGTAGTAGGTGGAGTAGGAGAACAGCGGTGCCCAATAAGCCTGCTCCGAGATGCGCGCCAGGGCTTGTTGGTAGTAGTCGAGGCGCACATCCGGATCCACCGAGGTATCGGCGATTTGCAGCCACTCCTGTACCTGGCTGTCCTGCCAGAGATCATCAATGCCGCCTGAGAAGTAAACGCTAGTGAAGGCTGAAACATCGTTAATCGAGAAGGAGCCCCAGGCTTTGAAGGACATATCGGTTCGCCCGTTACGCTGCAGCTCCAGCAGCGCGGGGGAGGTCATAAAGCGCAGGTTGGCATTAATGCCTACTGCGCGCAGATCGCCAATCATCGCCTCGGCGTAGTCGCGTTCCCGGTAGGCGTGAAGGTCGATATCAAAGCCATCGGCGTAGCCTGCCTCAGCGAGCAGTTCACGCGCTTTTTCGGGGTCATATTCGTACTCAATAACGTTCTCGGTTTCACAGCCAAATTGGGTAGGGAAGCAAGGGGCGTAGAGGGGCTGGCTGCCGCCACGCACCAGGTCGTTGGCGAGGCCTTCCCGGTTCATGGCGTGGTTAATCGCCTGGCGCACGCGTAGATCATGCAGTGGCGAATCTTCTCGGGTGGCTGCATCCAGACCGATATAACCGACGCGCATGGTTTCGCCGCCGAGCACGCTGAGCTGCGGCATACCACCCAGCGATTCTGCCTGGTCGGCGGGCACCCGCCAGATCCAATCGACTTGCCCAGACATTAACTGCGCCATCCGCGAGTCTTCATCGGCAATCGCCTTGAACTCGATATTGCCGATCTCCGGCTGACCAATCGGGCTGTCGGTAAAGTACTCCTCAAAGCGCGTTAGGCTGACGCCGTCTCCGGGGCGGACATTGGTAATTCGGTAAGGGCCGGTGCCCACTGGCTCACGGCTAAAGCCTTCAATGCCAACTTCCTGAAAGTACTCACTGGGGTAAATCGGCATTGGGCCGGACAGGTACTCAAGGGCGGCGGGGAAAGGGTCTTTCAGATGGATCCTGACCTGGAAGTCATCAAGTTTCTCAACGCTTTCCATCCAGTCGACATTTTGACGAGTTACCACTCGGGATTCGGGGGATACCGCGTAGTTGAAGGTAAACACCACATCGTCGGCGTTGAAGGCTTCGCCGTTGTGAAAGGTCACCCCCTCGCGGAGGGTAAGATCCAGGGTCGAGTCATCGACCCACTCCCACTCGGTCGCCAAGCGGGGCTCATACTCGTTGGTTTCAGGATTGCGGTAGAGCAGTGTATCCCAGGCCAAATGGGCGAGAATAACGCCTTCGCGCAGGTTGTTGTGGTAGGGGCTAACGTTTTCAGGTTCGCTGTCAGAGGCATAGACCAGCGTATCATTGGCCTTGCCCGCCATGGCCGACGTCGCGCAGCCGAGTAGCGTCATTGAAGTTGCCCAAGCGGAAACAGCCCGAGAGAGTTTGCGTTGTGGATGCATGTCATACCTCGTTATATGAAGACAGAACGGATATGAGCGTTTGGCGTACCAGCGGCGCTTTTGTTTTGTTGGTTGAGTCGCCGCCTTGCATTAAAACTAATCTATTGATTAGGCGTGCCACAAGTGCAATGTTTAGAACTTATCATTGCCGTTTTGGCAATTCTTGAGCGTGATAAATCTAGGGAGGCGTTATGAACCCGCGGGTGCTGCAAGAAACCGCATTACGCTACTTTTTAGAAGTTGTGCGCTGCGGCTCCATCAGTGAAGCCTCGGGAAAGCTTAATGTGGCGCCCTCGGCGATTAGCCGGCAGATCGCCCGGCTGGAAAGTGAGCTGGATACCTTACTGTTTGAGCGGCGGGCAAGGGGAATGGTACCCAGCGCCGCGGGGGAACTGTTGGCGGTGCATGCCCGCCATATGCAGCTTGAAGCCGACCGTATCGGCAGTGAAATTCTGGCCCTGCGCGGATTGCAGCGAGGCAAGGTGCGCCTCGCCAGTTCAGAAGGCTTTGCGGTGGACTTTTTACCTGCGGCAATAGCGGCTTTTCGCAAGCGCTACAGCGGTATCCACTTCCACCTGATGGTGGGATCGCCCGCCCAGGCGACCCGGCATGTCAGGGAGGGCAATGCGGACATCGGTATCACCTTCAGCCTAAAGCCCGAAGCCGATATAACCGTAGCTCTTAGACAGCCGGCACCGATTATGGCGCTGGTGTCCCCTGACCATGAGCTAGCCACTAAAAAACACCTATCGTTAGCGCAGCTACAGCACTATCCGTTGGCGCTACCCTCGCCAGAAACGACCCTGCGACAGCTGTTTGATATCTGCTGTAGTCGCCAAAACCTGGCGTTTGAGTCCATTTTTAGCAGCGACTACACCGAGGCATTGATTAACTTCGCTATGTTGGGAGGCGGGGTAGCGCTTGCCGGGGAGATCTCCGTTCGTTACCGCATTCATCAACAGCGAGTAGTCGCGATTCCTATTCGTGACCAGGGCATGGACTCCCGCTTTATCGAAGTTCAAACCCTCGCCAAACGAACCTTGCCGAGTGCTACCCAGGCTTTTTTGGCGTTTATTAAAGAGCACATTCCGGCTGGGAAATTACCGCTTTTACCAAATTCACAGGCATTGACGGATGATCATGCGCCGCCTGAGTAAACGATGGGAAGTGATGCCGCATCGCGCAGATGACATCTCACTGTCCAGCCGCCACAATAGCGACCTGTTGCTATTGTGATCGATCTTTTTTGTTGCCAGCTTTTACTCGGGAGCGTTATGACGCCACTTAACATCCTCTATCAGGATGAGTATCTGGTTGCGGTGCATAAGCCGTCAGGACTTCTGGTACATCGCTCAGCGTTGGCCCGTGGCGAAACCGAATTTCTGCTTCAACGGCTGCGGGATCAGCTCGGCAAGCGGGTCTATCCTGTTCACCGTTTGGATCGACCTACCTCCGGTGTGATGGTGTTTGCGCTCTCCTCGTCAGTAGCGGGCCTGCTCAGCGAGGCGTTTAGCGAGCGCCAGGTAGAGAAGCGCTATTTGGCGGTGGTGCGCGGTAAAGCGCCGGAAAGCGAACGCATAGACTATCCGCTGCGAGAAGAGGACGGCACGCGACCCAAAGCCGAAATGCCCGCCATGCCTGCGATGACCGATATTCGTCGTCTGGATAGCGTGGAACTGCCGGTGCAGGTCGACCGCTACCCGGTGGCACGTTACTCGCTGGTAGAAGCGCGGCCGCTGACTGGGCGTCGCCACCAGATTCGTCGCCACCTTTCGCGGCGGGGCTACCCGATTATTGGCGATGCCAAGCACGGCAAAAGTGTTCACAACCGCTTTTTCGCCGAACAGCTGGGGGCGCCGCGTTTACTGCTGGCGGCTACCTACTTGGCCTTCGACCATCCGCTGCTCGATAAGCGCGTACAATTAAGCTGCGCCCTGGATGACACCATGACCGCGCTGTTTAATCACCTTGGCTGGGCGGGGCATTTGCCGCTGGATAGTATTCGCACGCCGCCGCAGAAAACGCCTTCAGCCCTCCAAGCACTATGAGTGAGTCTATTCCTATGCCCTCAGCTGAGCCTTCCAACGAGCCAATTCCAGTCTCAGGGGATTACGACTTTCGCTTTGGCGGGATTCGCCGCCTTTACGGCCAGCGTGCTGCCAACGCATTTCGTCATGCCCATGTGGTGGTGGTCGGTGTGGGTGGGGTGGGGAGCTGGACGGTGGAAGCACTGGCCCGCTCGGGCATTGGCAAGCTGACGCTGATCGACCTTGATGACGTCTGCGTTTCCAATGTCAATCGCCAGCTCCACGCCCTGGATGGCACTATTGGCCAGCCTAAGGTCGACGTGCTTGCTGAGCGCTGCCGCCTGATCGCTCCGGAAATCGAGATTGTGGCCGACACCGCCTTCGTTACGCCCACGAATCTGGCCGAGCGCATTCCAGATGACGTCGATCACGTGGTGGATGCCATCGACAGCGTGATTGCCAAAGCCGCGCTCATCGCCTGGTGCAAGCGGCGCAAAATACCGATTACCGTCACCGGTGCGGCGGGTGGGCAGACCGACCCGACGCGTATTCAGGTCGCCGATCTCACCCGCACCGAGCACGACCCGCTGTTATCCAAGGTGCGCTCGCGGCTGCGCCGGGACTACGGCTTCTCCCGCAACCCCAAGCGGCGCTTCTCGGTAGAGTGCGTCTACTCTGACGAGCAGTTGGTGTATCCCAGCGCCGATGGCGAGGTATGCCTGCAGAAGCCCGGCAGCGGCGACGCCACGCGCCTGGACTGCGCCTCTGGCTTCGGTGCTGCCACTTTTCTAACCGGCACCTTTGGCTTTGTGGCCGCCTCAAAAGTGCTGGAGCGCCTCGCCAAAAAAGCCAATCAGCCAGCCGCTGCAAATACCACTGACAAGAGTACCACTGACAAGGAAAGCGAATGACCACGCCCGTTCCCGGTATATACCGCCACTACAAAGGCAATTTGTACGAAGTGATGGGCACCGCCCAGCACAGCGAAAGCGAAGAGCACGTGGTGGTCTATCGCGCGCTCTATGGCGATTACGGCCTGTGGGTGCGCCCGCTTGAGATGTTTACGCAAACCGTCACCAAAGAAGGGCACACCCAACCGCGCTTTGCGCTGGAGAAGGCGTTTTAAGCCAGCCTTTCGATAACCAGGAGTGTTCATGCCCCCCCTATCACCCCAGCAAACGCTGAAAGACGTATTTGGTTTTGATGACTTTCGTGGCGGCCAGCAGGCGGTGGTGTCCCGGGTGTTGGATGGCCACTCCACGGCGGCGATTTTTGCCACCGGCGCGGGCAAGTCGCTGTGCTATCAGCTTCCTGCGCTGCATTTGCCGCACTTGACCCTGGTGGTGTCGCCACTGCTGGCGCTAATGCAGGACCAGCTCGCGTTTCTAACCCGTCACGGTGTGGCGGCGGCCAGCATTGATTCCACCCAAGACCGCGACACCACCCGTGAGGTGATGGAGCGCGCCAAAAGCGGCGCGCTGAAAATCCTGATGATCTCGGTGGAGCGGCTTAAGAACGAGCGTTTTCGCCACTTTCTACGCCAGGTGAAGATATCGCTGCTGGTGGTCGATGAAGCCCACTGTCTCTCCGAGTGGGGGCATAACTTCCGCCCCGACTATTTAAAGCTGCCGGACTACCAGCGGGACTTTGCCATTCCCCAGGTGCTGCTGCTTACCGCCACCGCGACGCCTACGGTGATCGCCGATATGAGCGAGAAGTTTGCTATCGCGCCAGAGAACATTATCACCACCGGCTTCTATCGCCCCAATCTTGAGCTGCTGGTGGCGCCCGCCATGGAGGATCGTAAGCAGCAGCTGATCAACTGGCTGAAACCACAGATGCAGCCGGGCAGTGAAGCGCCGACGATTATTTACGTCACCCTGCAACAAACCGCTGAGCAGGTGGCAAAAGCGCTGGCGGCCCAGGGTATTGCGGCCCAGGCCTACCATGCGGGGTTAGATTCAAGCCGCCGCGATGAGATCCAGCGCCAGTTTATGGGCGGTGAGTCGCCCTGCATCGTGGCGACTATCGCCTTTGGGATGGGCATTGATAAGGGCGATATTCGCAACGTGGTGCACTATGACCTGCCCAAATCGATAGAGAACTACAGCCAGGAGATTGGCCGGGCAGGGCGCGACGGCCAGCCTTCCACCTGCCTGACCATGGCCGGTCGTGATGGTCTGCGGGTGCTGGAGAACTTCGTTTACGGCGATACCCCTGAGTACGCGGGCATCTACCGCCTGTTGGAAGAGATCGCTGCGGCTGGCCAATCGGCAGACCGACAGTGGGAGGTGCTGCTCAATACGCTTTCCCGGGACACCAATATCCGTCCACTGCCGCTGAAAACACTGCTGGTGCGGCTGGAGATGCACGGCATTATCGCCCCGCGCTTTGCGTTTCTCGCCGAGTATCGGCTGCGCTACCATATTGAACCCGCTGAGTTAGTGAGCCGTTTTGAAGGCGAGCGGGCGGCCTTTGTACGTTTGCTGGTCGATAATATTCCTATCGCCCGTACCTGGGGAACGGTGGATTTTGAGCGTCTACACCAAGCGGGGCTAGCTCAGCAGATCGACGCCTCCCGCGGCCGAGTGATCACGGCACTCGAGTACTTTCAGGACAAAGGCTGGCTGACCCTGGAAGGCAAGCGCATGACCGACGTTTACGAGGTGTGTCAGCCCGGTTTTGCCATTGAGGCGCTGGCGAGCCAGCTGTATGAAGATTGTCTCAATCGCGAACATATCGAAATTAAGCGGCTGCAATCGATGCTGGCGCTGTTTGAATCAGAGAGTTGCTTAACGCGGCGGCTGGC
>NZ_REBQ01000233.1 GCF_007692655.1 Halomonas sp. | reverse complement strand
GGCCGCGAGCTGATTGCGCAACACCTGGACCGCTGGCCACCCTGGTCGGCCAGCCACACGCCAATGCTTGGCGAGCTATTCGAGTGCGACATCACGGATGTGCTCAGTATAAATAGCGGTACCAGCGACCAACTGCGTGCTTTTCGTGCACGCGCGAGTAACGTCATTTACTTTATCAGCCTGCTTGAACCTCGCCGCCCGCGCTCTACCCAACTTGATAAAGTCACTGCATCCTCACTACCTGAGCCACTGGCAAGACTCGGCGCCGATGACCCCGCTATGCGCAAAGTCCAGAAGCTAGCCGAACGGCTACGCAACGAAGCCAGCGTAAATGTGCTGATTAGCGGTGAAACCGGTACCGGAAAAGAGCTGGTTGCCCGTGCCCTGCATAACAGCGGCAACCGCGCCAAAGGGCCCTTTATCGCGGTCAACTGCGCCGCCATTCCCGAAGCGTTAATCGAAAGCGAGCTGTTTGGTTACGAGCCAGGCGCCTTTACCGGTGGCCGTTCCAAAGGCATGCATGGGCTAATCCCCCTGGCCCACGGCGGCACGCTGTTTCTGGATGAAATCGGCGATATGCCGCTGTCACTGCAAACCCGTCTGCTGCGCGTACTGGCGGAACGTGAGGTCATGCCGCTAGGCGCCAATAGGCCTGTGAAGGTCGATATTCGGGTAATCACCGCCACCCACCGTGATATCGATGCGATGATCCAGCAGGGCGAGTTCCGCGAAGACCTTTACTACCGCCTTAACGGGGCCCAACTACGCCTGCCTGCGTTGCGTGAACGCGCCGATAAGCTCTACGTGATTCGTCAGGTATTTAACGATGTGGTCAGCGAACGTGACGGTCGTTATTCGCCCCGCCTGCGCGCCGATGCCATCAGCGCCCTGCTCGCCTACGCCTGGCCTGGCAATATTCGCCAGCTTAAAAACGCCCTCGCCTTTGCCCTGGCCACCTCGGAAAGTGATGAAATCACTGTTAACGATCTGCCCGAGCAGTGCCTTAGCCAACGTATCACCCGGCAGACGCCTCGCCTGCCTGCAGGTACCAGCAGCAACAGCGATCACACATTGGTGGAGATCCTTAAGGAGCAGCACTGGAACATTAGTGCCGTCGCTCGGGCGCTAGGTGTTTCACGCCCCACGGTCTACCGGCAAATGCAGCGACAAGGCATAGTGCCGCCGAATTGGCAGAATTGATAAGACGGACGCGCCATCCCCCCGTTGGCCTTGGGGGCGACCCTCACGTACACTTGTTTGAATCTTTTTTAATGCGCTTTAGACAAGTCGAGGCACACCCATGGCGTTTGAATCCACTTCTTCCTATATCGCAACGGATGCACTCAAGCAGGCAGTTAATGCTGCTGTGGTGCTTGAGCGTCCGCTGTTAATCAAAGGCGAGCCGGGCACCGGCAAAACCTTACTGGCCGAAGAGCTGGCCGAATCCCTGGGCACCAAGCTAATCACTTGGCACATTAAATCCAGCACCAAAGCGGCCCAGGGGCTGTATGAGTACGATGCAGTGAGCCGTTTGCGTGACTCCCAGCTAGGCGTTGAAGGCGTTGAGAACGTTGCCAACTACATCAAGCCCGGCAAGCTGTGGGAGGCGTTCACCGCCAATGAGCGCGTAGTGCTTCTCATCGATGAGATCGACAAAGCGGATATCGAGTTTCCCAACGATCTGCTCCAAGAGCTTGATCGTATGGAGTTTCATGTTTATGAAACAGGTGAAACCATTCGTGCCGAGCAGCGCCCGATTATTGTTATCACCTCAAACAACGAAAAAGAGCTGCCGGATGCCTTCCTGCGCCGCTGCTTTTTCCACTATATCGAGTTCCCTGACCGGGAGACCATGCAGGCGATTGTCGATGTCCACTTCCCCGATATTGCGCCCAAACTAGTCAGTGAAGCGCTTGAAGTCTTTTTTGAACTACGTGCAGCGCCCGGTTTAAAGAAAAGGCCCTCAACATCAGAGCTGGTCGATTGGCTTAAGTTATTGATGGCTGACGAAATAGCCCAAGAAGCACTGTTCAACCGCGACCCAGTAAAAGCCCTGCCTCCCATGGCGGGCGCACTGGTTAAGAACGAGCAGGATACCCACTTATTAGAGCGCTTGGCCTTTATGCTCCGCCGCCAAAAGAGTTCGGGGCGTTAAGCCATGTTTATTGGCCTGTTTGAGACGTTAAAACGCGCGGGCGTTCCGGTGTCGCTCCGCGAGCTTTTAGACCTCCACGCTGTCGTCCAGCGCGGCGTTGTGTTTGCCGATATGGAAGCATTTTATCAGGTGGCCCGCACGGTCATGGTCAAGGACGAACGCCACTTTGACCGCTTCGATCGTGCCTTCGCCGCCTGGTTTAAAGGCCTCGAAGACATGGATGCCGCCATTGAAGCGCTGATTCCCGACGACTGGCTGCGCCGGGAGTTTGAGAAGCAGCTAACGGACGAAGAGAAAGCCAAGATTGAATCACTGGGTGGTCTCGAAGAGCTCATTGAGACGTTTAAAAAGCGCCTGGAAGAGCAAAAAGAGCGTCACGCGGGGGGCAATAAGTGGATCGGCACCGGTGGCACCAGCCCCTTTGGCGCCTACGGTTACAATCCGGAAGGCATTCGCATTGGCCAGGATGGCTCCCGCCATCGCCGCGCCACCAAGGTGTGGGATGAACGGCGCTTTCGGGACTACGATGATTCACTAGAACTTGGCACCCGCAATATCAAAATGGCGCTGCGCCGCCTGCGCAAGTTTGCCCGCCAGGGGGCACTTGACGAGTTCGACGTGGATAGCACCATTCGCGAAACCGCCAAGGACGCCGGGCTACTCAACGTGCAAATGCGCCCGGAACGCCATAACGCCGTTAAAGTATTGCTGTTCTTAGATGTCGGCGGCTCAATGGATGATCATATTCGGGTCTGCGAGGAACTGTTCTCGGCCGCCCGCTCAGAGTTTAAGCACCTGGAGCACTACTACTTCCATAACTGCTTATACGAAGGCGTTTGGCGTAACAACATTCGCCGCGGCAACGAGCGCATTCCGACTATGGACGTCCTGCATACCTACGGGGCCGATTATCAGGTGGTTATTGTCGGCGATGCGGCGATGTCGCCTTACGAAGTCACCCATCCTGGCGGCAGCGTGGAGCACTTTAACGATGAACCGGGCGGCGTATGGCTTAAGCGCTTATGCGAAAAGTTTCCGCGTTTGGCGTGGCTCAACCCTATGCCGCCCCGTGCGTGGGAGTACACTTACTCCACCCAGTTAATCCGCGAGATTATTGAAGACCGTATGTATCCAATGACCATGGAAGGGCTGGAAACGGCTATGCGCGAACTGGCTAAAAAGTGAAGCTACCGCGCCATCCGTGTCAGTACATCGTGGTGAGTGAGCTTGCCATGCAGAATAGCCATCACGATGTGCCCTGCTATCAACGCCAATAATGCCCACCCCAACTCGCCATGTAACAAACCGCCCAGGTCTGTCATCCAGCTAATGGACTCGCCTTCAAAGCCTGGCATCAACGTCATGCCGAATACCTCAAGCGCACGGCCTGAGCCGTACTGGCGAATCAGTGCAATCGTCGGCACAGCGATCATTAGGCCATAAAGCGCAAGATGCCCAAGTTTAGCCATAACGCTGAGCGACGGTGGGCGGCGGGACATATTTAACAGCGCCCATAGAACACGAATCACCACCAAGCTCATTAGCAGTACGCCAACCGTTCGATGAGTGCCCCACAAGAAAGACTCGAGTGCAGAATCCTCAAATAGCACTCGCGCCGTAGCCCCACTAAATTGCCATAGAAATAGCAACGCCATTCCCCAATGCAGAAAGCGACTTATGGCTCCGTAACGTTTACTGTTATCCATTAACGATAGCGCCATGAACTTCCCTCTTTTTTTAATAAGCTAGTCATAGAGCTTATTTTATCCAGCCAACACGGAAAAAATATGACAACAACGTGCAACTTGATTGCATAAATTAGCACACGGCGTTTCATGGGCATGTTACAGCGACTGGGGGAAGTCATTTAAGCCATTTAAAAAAGCCTGTTTGGCAGCCTCAAAAGCGCTAGGATCATGCTTAAAGCGACGCAAAATAAGCGCTTCGTCCAAACTCAGGGTAGCTGCTAGTTCGCTCACACTCTTGGCTGGATGCCGCGCGCCTAACCCAATCCGCTTGCCTTCCGCGCCACCAAACCAGCGCTTGATACCACTCTTCTGATAGAACGCTTCTTGCGCAGCGCTTTCTACCTCGACGCGTAGCGGTGCTTTAAGACTAAGCTCATGAATCAAGCGCTGTTTAGCATCTGCATCTGCCTGTTCAAGGGTGCAGACGTGAGTAACGGTCATACCCTCGCCCTCCTCATCCAGCACTAGTAGCGCCAGCGCGAGGGGTTTACCCTGGCCATCCACAGCCGCAAACAGACGCGCCGCTTCCTGGGGGAAGAACACGTTGCGCGTGCCGGTAAACACGACCAGCGGTGTTAGACCAGCCTCTTGTCCGTAAACCTCAGCGCATAAGCGTGCTAAACAGGCATTGCGTTGGGACTCTGCATTGACATGTACAACCTTCATTTAAATAGCTCTCACCAACAGAAAACCGCAAGCCTAGAGCAATCATCGCCGTTTTGACAGCGCATTGTGCTATACATTATGTCTATCCAAATTTGCTTTAACTGAACCCTAACGCTATCGACCAGTCGAATAGGAAGTAAGCGTAAACAGCAACTTAGAAGGAACTAGCATGACCACTTATCTGAATGATCCTACTTTACCCACACCGAACTTCCCTGGCAGTCACATGGTAGTGGATGATCACTATGTGTTTATTTCGGGCCTTACCGTCGCTGATCTCTCCAATGGCCACGCTGCTCAGGGCGATGTAAAGGAAGAAACCCGCCTAGTGATGCGCGCACTCTCGCGTATGTTGGAAATGGAAGGTGGCAGCCTAGCGGATGTGGTGCGCGTGGATATTCATCTCACTGACCTACACGCCATCCAAGACATGGACAGTGTTTACGCGGAGCATTTCGAACCTGGCCGCTACCCTGCCCGTACCTGCACCGAATCGCCCAACATTTGCGGCGGTAGCAGTGTGGAAATCACCATCATGGCGAAGCGCCAGCTTCAAGAAGCGCAAGGATAGCCTCGATATCAACCTGAGCTTCCAGCATATCGGCTAAGCGATCAAGTTCGCGCTCACGATGGGCTTGATAATCAATATGCTCGGCATCCTTTAGTCCCAATTGCGTAAGCAGCGCTCGGCACGCGTCTGGATGGTCAAATAAGCCATGCAGATAGGTGCCGATAATTTGGCCATCTTCACTGATAGCGCCCTCTGGTCGCCCCTCTATATCAAATAACGGCGCACTGAGCGCTGAGCCAGTGCTGACGCCGTTATGGATTTCATATCCAGTCACGTTAACACCTTCCGCCACGGTTACACCTTTCACGTTGCGCAGCTGCTTACCCGCGACCATGCGCGTAGTGAGGGGCAGCATACCCAATCCTGCCACTTTTTCAGGCTTTCCTTCCAGGCCTTCAGGGTCATCCACCCATTCGCCCAGCATTTGAAAGCCACCGCAAATACCTAGCAATTTGCCGCCATAGCGTAGGTGGCGCTGAATCGCGCTATCCCAGCCCTGGCGTTTTAGCCACTCAAGGTCACTGGCGGTGCTTTTGCTGCCGGGCAGAATAATCACATCGGCGGCAGGAATCGGCTGGTCGGCCTTAATAAACGATAGTGAGACCTGGGGATGTAAACGCAGCGGGTCAAAATCGGTGTGGTTACTAATGCGGGGCAGCGCGGGAACGATGACGTTAAGCGTTTGGTCAGCCTTTTCAGCATGGGTTAAACCGATGCTGTCTTCAGCATCAAGCACCAGCCCCTGCAGGTAAGGCAACGTGCCCAGTACCGGTTTTCCAGTGCGCTCTTCCAGCCACTCAAGCCCCGGCGTTAGCAGCGCTATATCGCCACGAAAGCGGTTGATGATAAAGCCTTTAGTGCGGGCCTGTTCGCTTTTGCTTAATAGTTCCAGAGTGCCCACTAATTGGGCAAACACGCCGCCGCGATCAATATCGCCGACTAACAAAACTGGGCAATCAACCGCCTCAGCAAAGCCCATATTGGCGATATCGCCCTTACGCAGATTGATTTCAGCTGGGCTGCCCGCGCCTTCGGCAATGATTACGTCAAAACGGCTTTCTAACGCATGCCACGCCGCCATAACGCTCTCTTTTGCGATGCGTTTAAAAGCGTGGTAATCCATCGCATCCATATGGCCATGAACCTTGCCACGCAAAATCACCTGGGCACCACGGTCGGTTTCCGGCTTTAGCAGTACCGGATTCATATCGCTATGGGGTGCTAAATAGCACGCCTGGGCCTGCAGCGCCGTGGAGCGGCCAATTTCACCACCATCTACGGTAACGGCGCTGTTCAGCGCCATGTTTTGGGGCTTAAACGGCGCCACCGAGACTCCTCGCCTTGCCAACGCACGGCAGAGCGCAGCCACCACGGTGCTTTTACCCGCATCCGAGGTGGTGCCTTGAATCATCAGTGTGGCCATCGCTTGATCTCGCCCAGGTGAACAGGAGCGAAACTGTAGCGGGAGAAAGTTGGCGGCGCAATAAAAGCTAGCGCCCCCTCTACTCATAGCGTCCCAAGTCTCTTTTCTCCCGCTGGGTGCTACCACGCAATACGATAGTTCACCATTGCAGCGCTATCAAAATTGGCATTGGGGTACTGCGCAAAGCCCTTTACCGTTCTATGACGCTAACGGGCTAATTGATTGAGGCACGCTTGGTAGACCGCCAAATCTGCAGCCGAGAAGCAGCAGAAGGTTACAGATTCAACCGCTGAATCATCTTCTAAGGTGGCGTTTACCGTGGTCACGGCTATCTCGGCCGCCTGATGAATCGGGTAGCCGTAAACGCCTGTACTAATACTGGGAAACGCCACAGAACGAGCGCTCACTGATGCTGCCAGCGTCAGTGAGCGCCAATAGCAGGAAGCAAGCAACGCTGCTTCACCTTGATCCCCACCTTGCCAAACCGGACCCACCGTATGAATGACGTAGGAGGCTGGCAGCTTGAAACCCTCGGTGAGCTTGGCATCTCCGGTTGTGCAGCCATTAAGCTGCTTGCACGCTGCTAGCAGTTCGGGCCCCGCAGCACGGTGGATCGCCCCATCGACGCCACCACCACCGAGTAACGAGGTGTTGGCAGCGTTAACAATGGCATCGACGTTTAAGCTGGTGATGTCCGCTTGAATAGCAGTAATAGGCATATGTCTAACTTCCATGTTGGGGGGTTTAAAGAGTTAAAGGGCTTAAAGAGTTAAAGGGTTTAAAGAATTATAGACAGCGTTCAGGCTCCGGGGTTTT
>NZ_REBQ01000105.1 GCF_007692655.1 Halomonas sp. | reverse complement strand
CTTCCACCTGGATGGAAGGGCTGGTGATCTCGATGCCATTTACATTTAACAGTGCATTCTGGCCTGCTTGCATGACATCAGCCGCCAGAGGATCATCACCGCCATCCCAGCCAATGCCCGAAATGGAGGCTGCCTCACCGGTTTGGGTGGAGTTCAACGCTAAACGGTACTCTTCACCGTCAAAAATAATAGAGGCTGAGACACCGCTATTTTCTGTCGCGTTAATGGCATCACGTATATCTTCCAGGGAGCTTCCGGCGGCAATTTGCACCGGCACGTCTACTTCGTCATCGCCTGCAAATTGCAGCGTTAAAACGCGATCAGTATCGGTGAGCGAAGCTTCTGGGTCGGCAACTGAATTAGTCGCGAGGGTGCCTGCGGTGGCTAGTTGATCAACGGTGACGTTATAGCTGCCCGGCTGCGCTTCTGCATTCGCCGCGGCAGTGACAGCAGTGCCGCCAACATTAGTAGAGAGGCTTTCGTACAGAGCCGTGTCGTTAAGCGCATTGGATGCGCTCTGAAATTGCGAAAGCGCACTCTGCAGCTGACCGTAGGCAGAAATCTTTGTCTGCTGGGTTTCCAGTTGCTGCTCAATCGGTTCAAGTTTACCTCGCTCAGCTTCCTGCAACTGATCCAATAAGCCGTTGAGGTCTAAGCCAGAGCCAATGCCGAGTGATGAAATGGAACCCATATTTACTGCCCTCTTTATTACGTATTAGGTACTAATGCTGACGCTAATCATGCGAAAACTCGTTGTCGTATTAATAAGACCTTTCGGCTATTCAACCGCAATCTTGAATGAATTCACTATATTTAAGGTGTCAAATTGTTACAAAAGGTATTCAAAGCGGCTTTTCACAGCCATTAATCGCTGTCATAAAAGCAATTAAATGGGCATTACAGCTATTTATCACCGATAAGTTTAGCTCAGATACAATGTAGACCTTGGTCTAACCCAGCCCTTGCTTTATAATGCACTGCAACAAGCCCATTTTGGTGCTGATTGCAGGAGATCATCTTATGCCTCCAGAACTGACGCCTCCAAAACCCATGCCTTCCGAGCTCTCTGAAGAACGCCCTCCACACTCGCCAAAGGCACTGTCTACCGCTGCGAACGTCCAACGTAGCCTTAGGCAATGTTTGTCGATTGCAGCAGAGTTGCTGTACGACCATGGCCATGTACTGGAATCCATTACGCTTTCCCAGCGTGGATTAACACGCCGTGAACTGTTGTCGCTTGGCAAGGCAGAGCCTACCTGGATAACGTGTCAACGCGTGATGGAGGATAGCGAAGCCGCCGCCTTCAATGAGCATGGCCGCTTCGTGTTAACCCGCCTGGGCCGCGAATTGATGTTTGATATGTTTGGTCAGGGTGCAGCCGACTGCGCCTAGCTGTTTATCAAGACCTTTTATCGAGACCATTTGTCAGCACTATGCATTCGTACTGGGTGTTAGTGATGGGTATTAGTACTAGGTTTTAGCGTTAACCAAAGAGAGCACACGCATATAAAAAACCGCCCGTAGGTGATACCTACGGGCGGTTTGGCTTGGCTGGTTGTCTTGAACCGGCGTTCTAAAGCTGGTTTTCTTGTGCCGAGGCTTAACGCAGGCCTAGCAGTGATAGAATGAACAAAACAACGACGATAAGACCAACGATATAAATAATGTTACGCATAGGGCACTCCTTGCTTTTGCGTTTCAGGAAAAATCAAAGACTTGTTTAGCTTTGACAGCACACCTCCAGGGTAGCAGCCATTAGTGCTTTTTACCTAATTCTGTATTGATGCCCGTCACGGAACCTTCCTAGCCTGTTACTTTCTGATTCTTGTTACTTTCTGATTCTGTTGTTGTGGGGATTGCTGCTGTCAGAAACAGGAAATCTCTGAATTAGTACGCTCATGACTTACTTTGCACGCTTTTACACTCCCCTCGCCCCCCTTTCCTTCTGAGGTACTGCGATGCGTTTGCCCCTTTTGTTGGCTGCCAGCATTTTGCTGTTATTCAGCGCTTCAACCACCGCCGCTGCTGCTTCCCCTCCTTCTTCTGAGGCACTTGCAGAGCTCGACAGCGCCACTTCTGAGCTTGACCGGGTGCATGCGGTGGTAGTGGCCCATGATGGTGAGATTATCCACGAGTATCATCAGGGTGGCCCTGGCGTCGCATCACCTGCCAATATTAAATCACTGTCTAAAACCGTCTTGGCGGCGATCACCGGCGCGGCGATTGAAGCAGGCATTATCGAGTCTGCCCAGCAGCCGATGGTCGGACTATTTGGCAGCCACCTCCCTAACGGCAGCGACCCAAAAGTGGCTGACATTACCGTTGCGCATTTGCTTGCCCAGCAGGCGGGACTAGAGAGAACCTCAGGCAGTAACTATGCCGCCTGGGTGGCAAGCTCTAATTGGGTAAACGATGCGCTGACGCGGCCTTTTGTGGACGAACCCGGCGGGCAGATGCTGTATTCAACCGGCACAAGCCACCTGCTGTCAGCGGCACTGACCCATGCCAGTGGCGAGACGACTCATGCCCTTGCCCAACGATTACTCGGCAATCCGCTGAATATCACTATTCCAACCTGGTTGCGTGACCCACAAGGTATCTATTTTGGTGGCAATGATATGCAGCTTTCACCGCGAGCACTTATTCAAGTGGGAGAGCTGTATCGCAATGATGGCATTGTATTTGATGATACTGGGGAGGGGCAGCGCGTACTGCCTGAAGGCTGGGTGGCAGAGTCATGGGAGGCCAAGGGTGCCTCCCCCTGGACCGGCGATGGCTACGGCTATGGTTGGTTTATTACTCAATTGGCGGGTGAAGAGGTGTATTACGGCCGTGGCTTCGGCGGTCAGGCGCTGTATGTCATTCCTGACAGAAAGATGACCGTCGTTATTACCTCAGACCCCAACCCACCCTCGCCGGGCGGCCAGTTCCAACGGGAGTTGAACCGGCTGGTGGTGGGGCTGTTAAACGCATCGTAAGCGTTTGCGACAAAGCTAATGTCGAAAGCCAAGGTCGAAAACTAAGCTAGATTGGTCAATTCGCTTACAGCAGATTCACCAGCACCACCGTAAGCGTCACGGCAGTGACCAAAAACCCCAGCGCTAGCATTAAGCCATCTCGCGCCATCACCCCTAACCCGAATAGCGTGAGAGCCAATCCGGCGCTATTGGCGGAAAAGGGAACAAACTCCATGGGCGGCATCGAAAGAGAGAGGAGCAAGCAGGCGACTGCCGTAGCACGGATACCCGTAAAACCCGTCATCCAGCCCAGGCGCACCCCCAGCAGCCCATCCACCCACTTGGCAGGCTTTTTCAGCCAGCCAAGTGCTTTATCAAAGCCCTGTCGAGACACCGAGCGATGCAACAGCCACTGGGGTAACCAGAATGTTTTGCGGCCTGCTAACAGCTGGCCAGAGACAAGCAGCACCAACACTGCCATTAATACAGGCACGCCGGGAATGCCACTGATCACTGGTACAACAGTAATCAACCCAGCCACCAGGAGCAGTGGACCGAAAGAGCGGCGTCCCACTGCATCAACAATGTCATCGACGCTCACCTGCGACGACTCGTGCTTGATGTGCTCCAGGGAGTCGATCAGTTCGGTTAAGTTTGAATCGTCGTCGTTTGATTTACCCATTGTCAGCATGGCGCTCTTTGGCCTGCAGCTTGGTACGAATAAAATCACTGTGGCTGACATGCAGCAGATCGGCTAAACGACGGATACGGTGCTCCTCTAAGGGGTCAATGCTGCCATCCGCCCAGGCGAGCTGCCACATGAGTGCCACTAGCTCGCAGCGTTGGTCGTAGTGGTAGTGCTCTTTAATGAGGCTAACGAACTGATAGTGATCGACAGCGTCTTCAACTTCTTCTTCCGCCATCGCCATCAACTCTTCCACGGCGCTGTCGGTTAAGTGGTAGCGAGTTACTAACATTTGCCGCAGTGCGGCGCGTTCGGCATCACTTGCGTCGTAATCGGCACGCATGACTTCACATAGCAGCGCCGCCGAGGCAAGTTCCAGCGTCAGCGTTTTGTCTTCACGCTGCTCGGGTTCCGCTAACGTGCGCTGAAAAAATTGGCTAATGGCTTCCAGCATGGGTGTTCTCCATTCATGGTTATCGCTTTCTGACCGCGCCTAATCGTTGAAGTGCATTCATAAATACTTTAGCGCCTTGACTCCCAAAGCGGGAGATAGGACAATTCTCCCAAAAGGGGAGCATTAATGCGGATAATTGCCAAAAGCACATTGCGCAAGTTTTGGGAAACGCCACAGTATAGCGACGCACAAGGCCCTCTTGAAAGTTGGCATGATGAAGTGGCAAATGCTCAGTGGAAAACACCCCATGAAGTAAAGGCTCACTTTGGAAATGCCAGCACCCTGGGAAATAACCGAGTCGTCTTCAATATTGGTGGAAACAAATATCGCTTAATTGTTGAGATTCAGTACCGAGCAGGGATTGTATGGGTGAAATTCATCGGCACCCACTCGCAGTACGATGATATTGATGCGGAGACCGTCAATGAATATTAAACCGATTCGCAATGACCAAGATTTGCAAGCTGCATTCCATCGCCTGGAGAGTATCTTCCAAGCCGAGGAAGGCACACCTGAAAACGATGAAATGGAAGTTCTGGTCACCCTCATTGAGGCCTACGAAAATCAGCACTACCCTATTGCCCCGCCCGACCCGATTGAGGCGATCAAATTTCGTATGGAACAAAATGGCCTTACTCGTCTGGATTTAGAACCCATATTAGGATCGAGTGGGCGCGTATCTGAAGTGTTGAATCGCAAGCGCAAGCTTTCGCTTAAGATGATGAAAAACCTGCATGAGCAGTTGAATATTTCTTACGAAAGCTTGATGAGCCAAGCATAGCAACCACTCTTGGAGAATTTTGACTCAATCCTTTTTGGTCAACTGCTCTCTTAACTGCTTGGGTACTTGCTTAATAATTAAGCGGTCCTGGGCAGCGTCATACTCAATACTGGAACCGAGCAGGTGCGAATCAAAGCTGATCGATACTCCTCCTGCACGTCCGGTAAAGCGGCGGAACTGGCTTAGGGTACGCTTATCCGGCGGAATCTCGGGGGAGAGACCGTAATCGGCGTTGCGAATATGTTCATAGAACGCTTTCGGCTGTTGCTCGTTGACCAACCCAGAGAGCTCTTCCAGAGTCATTGGTTCACCGCGCCGTAGCTGTTCGTTGGCATAATCCACCAACGTATCGGTCTTCTCGCGGCTGACCTCGTCATCGAAATCCTCTTTCTCAACGTAGTCGCTAAACGCTTTAAGCAACGAACGAGTTTCGGCGGGAGAATCAATGCCCTCTTCCATGCCCAGTAACACCATCAACCCTTCGGCGAGCTTCTTACCACCACGGTCCTTTAAGAACGATACGTACTGAGCGTTCGGCGCATCGCTTTGCCACTGAGTAAGATTGACGCGGGCGGCCAGGGTGAGCTGGCTGGTATTGAGCTGAGCGGCCGGCACTGCATGATGCTCAGCATTGATGCCAATCCCCTCCCGTTGATGCACCAACGCTATAAGCAGGGTCTCCGTATCGCCCTGACGCTGGTGGCTAATCACCAAGTAACCACTGACTGACAGCTGCTCTTGAAGCTGCTTGGCGAGACGCTCAGCTAACGCAATAGATAGCTCAGCAAAGCTTTGTTCACCGGCCAAATAATCACGCAGCCACATGGCCAACGGCCCTGCCTGCTCGCCCTCTTCGGCAAAACGCCCCCAGCCTTTCGGCTTGGTGTTGTAGGTATCATTGAGCGCCCCCACCAAACTTGCCATCACCGAGTCGTCATTAGGCGCAGCTTGTTCTGATTGAGGCGCGGCGGTTAAGGTTAAGCGCTCACCGTCAAGCGTCGGGTCAAGGCGGTGCACAACACTCTGCAGTAATGGCATAAGGGTCTGCTAGCGTTCCTTGGTAAATGGAGAATAGTGAATCGTGAGTAACGAGTTATGAACCGGTCATGGTTTGAGGCGATAGCCGGTACGGAAAATCCAGCCGATAGTGACCAAACACGCCACCAAAAACAGCATAATCATGCCAACACTCGCCGCTAGACTGACATCGCTAATGCCGTAAAAACTCCAGCGAAAGCCGCTCACCAGGTAGACCACTGGATTTGCCAGCGTCACGGTTTGCCAGAACGGCGGCAGCATATCGATGGAGTAGAAGCTGCCCCCTAAAAAGGTCAGTGGGGTAATCACTAACAGCGGTACCAGCTGCAGACGATCAAAGCCATCGGCCCAAATACCAATAATAAAACCGAGCAGGCTAAAGGTAACGGCCGTGAGCACCAGAAATGTCAGCATCCAAATCGGATGGGCTATTTCCAGTGGCACAAACAGGCCTGAGGTGGCCAGAATAATCAGCCCTAATAAAATCGATTTCGAGGCCGCTGCCCCCACGTAGCCCAGTACAATTTCTAAATGCGAGATAGGCGCCGAAAGCAGCTCGTAAATACTGCCAGAAAACTTGGGAAAGAAGATCCCGAAGGAGGCGTTCGAGACGCTCTGGGTCAGCAGCATCAGCATAATCAGGCCTGGAACAATAAAGGCTCCGTAGCTTACGCCGTTAATCTCGCTGATGCGTGAGCCTATTGCCGCACCAAACACCACAAAGTAGAGCGAGGTTGAAATCACCGGAGAAACAATACTTTGCAGTAGTGTGCGGCGCGTACGAGCCATTTCCGCCATATAGATGGCCCGAATGGGATGGAGGTTCATGCACGCTCCTTAGGGTTAACAAGATCGACAAAGATATCTTCAAGGGAGCTTTGCCGGGTATGCAGGTCCTTAAAGGTAATGCCTTCTCGCTCCAGTGCGGTTAATAGCGCTGAAATACCGTGCCCATCGTCTTCCTGGCTGCCGTCGTAGGTATAAATCAGTTCATATCCATCAGCGCCCAAGCTGAGTTCAACGTGCTTCAGGGCAGCTGGCACCGCCGTTAAAGGCGTATGCAGGTTGAGCGTCAGTTGCTTGCTGCCCAGCTTGCTCATCAGCGCGGCCTTTTCTTCGACCAACACCAACTCACCGCGATTGATGACCCCAATACGATCGGCCATCTCTTCGGCTTCTTCGATGTAGTGGGTGGTCAAAATAATGGTCACACCCTTATCGCGTAGCTGGCGCACCACCTCCCACATCTCCCGGCGCAGCTCAACGTCAACGCCGGCAGTGGGTTCATCCAGAAACAGAATGCGGGGCTCATGTGAGAGCGCTTTGGCGATCAGCACCCGGCGCTTCATGCCACCTGAGAGCGTCATTAGGCGATTGTTGCGTTTATCCCACAGCGCGAGAGATTTCAGCACTTTTTCGATATGTGCGGGATTGGGCGCTTTCCCAAACAGGCCGCGGCTGAAACTGACCGTGTTCCAGACGGTTTCAAATGCTTCGTTGGTCAGTTCTTGAGGCACAAGACCAATGCGTTCTCGGGCTTGGCGATAGTGGGTAACGTTATCAAACCCGTCGACTAATACATGGCCTGCGGTCGGGTTTACCAAGCCGCATACCACGCTAATTAGCGTCGTTTTACCCGCCCCGTTGGGTCCAAGCAGGGCAAATATCTCGCCACGTTGAATGGTTAAATCAATGTGGGTTAACGCCTGAAAGCCACCTTCGTAGGTTTTATTCAGTCCGCTAATGGCAATAATTGGGTCGTTCAAGGCGTGCTCCTCACACCGCAGCTTGAGAGCTGCGGTGCTTGACGGCCTTTCTATCTAGCCGAGATTAGGTATAGCCGGGATTAAGTGCGTTCGGTAATTTCAAGCAGGTGGTAACCAAACTGGGTTTTCACCGGGCCGTGGACTTGGCCTACCTCGTCGTTGAAGACGACTTTGTCGAATTCAGGCACCATCTGGCCAGGGCCAAAGCTGCCCAGGTCACCGCCTTGACGGCTGGAAGGACAGCTAGAGTGCTGTTTGGCGACGTCGGCAAAATCACTGCCGTTTTCAATCTCTTTTTTGAGTGCTAGGCACTGCTCTTCACTGCTTACCAAAATGTGGCGGGCGCTGGCGCGTGTCATAAGTTGCTCCTAACTGGATGTATGTTCAAAAGGCTTAGCCTGAAAAATCGGCGAGCAAAGATCAGGCTGGTTGGTAGATAAAGCCCAAAGGGCGAATAGTTTATCACGGCTGACCAATAGCACCACTGCGGCGCAGTGCATCACCCACACCGGCCATTGCTCTCTCGTGGGCACTGACGGCCAATGGCCCGCGGGTACAGGTAACAATGACCCAGGCTCCTGCTCCGGCAGTCTCTGCGCGCTCGGCAATGCCAGCATCGCAACTGCGCCGCTGTTGCGTGCCGGTTTTATGCGCAAAGCTAATGCCCTTACCCATGCCTGCTTTAAGGCGCTGTTCGCCAGAGCTGGTTCGCCGCATAACATCCAATAGCGCTTGTCGCTGTTCGGCATTTACATCGCTCATGCGACCGTCACTTGCTTGCACACCGCGCAGGCTAGCTAACAGATCGCCAAAGGCGCTGAGGGTGCCCACGTTCTCGCCGGTAGCTTCGTAGGCGTCAAAAGCGCCGTCATAGTCGGGCTGAGCGAAGGTGTCTGTGCTGACACCCAGCGTTCTCGCCAACGCTTGGGCGCGCTGATTCAGCGCATGTTGGCGTAGCGCAATAAATTCCATGCCACCAAGCGCGCGGGCATCAGGATGGAACTGGCCATAAACGCCTTGGCGTACGCCGACCAATTTAGAGATAGGGCCAAGCTCAGCAGGGTCACCGCCGCTTGCCGCCACCATGGTTCGTGCTCTTTCATTGACCGCCTCAAGCCCCACCCGATCAATCAGCATATCGGAAGCGGTGTTATCACTGACGGTGATCATTTGCTCCATCAGGTAGCGGATGGAGATAGGGGTGCCGGGATCATGCCAGTTGGTGGCACCTGCGCCGTCGACAAAGTCGCTGCGCTTAAGCGTCAGCCGCTCATCCAGAGAGAGCGTGCCCGCTTGGCGCTCGGCGAGTACCTGTGCAGCCACCGGTATTTTAATCAGCGACGCCAAATACCAAGGCTGATCAGCACGCCAGGAGTAGGCTTCGCCAGTGGCGAGATTTTGCACATAAACGCCCAGTTCGCCACCAAACACCTCTTCAACAGCCTTTAAACGGGCCGTTAAATCGCCCTGCCAAGCGCTCTGTTTATCGACCTCATAGTACCAATGTGTAGCGTACTCGTCCGCGGTAGCAGGAAGCGCTATCAGCAGCGCTACTGCCACCAGTCCACGTTGTATCCAGTGTCGCAAATCGTCAGCTCCATAAATATGAATTGCGTTTAACGATGGGCCGCCATCCAGCGGGTAACCCAAATCCACAGGGCAGCGCCAAGTATCAACAGACCGCCAACGCCAAGCGCCTGTGGATAGCTATACATCCCCTGGCCTTCCATCAAAAAGCGCAGCACCAAAAAGATCATCACAATATGGAAAATAAACGCTTTGAGAGCATCCGTTCCCACGATGGTCAGCGGCATTAATAGCTTGGCGGCTTTGGCGCCACCCGCCAGCGCAAGGGCTAACAGAACCAGCGCTCCGCCCAGACTAAACAGCATAAATTTGAGCCCCGGCGGGTGTTTGCCAACATTTCTGGCCACTGCCAGCATTGCCGCGTGTACATCGCCGCTAGCAAACGCCAGAGCATAAAATCCAGCGATCATAAGCGCGCCTACGCCCAGCAGGATCAGCACCAAACGTCGTCGCATGGCGCTATCGAAGTAGCAGCGCAGTAGTGCTTCACCAATGAGCAATCCCAACAGGATCAACGGTGCTCGGCTGATCTGCCCCCATGTGTAGTGATCTTGATGGTCTACCAGTAGCGCTTTAAGTATATCGTTGCCGCCGAAGGTGAGGCTTTGCAGCCAAACGGTCAGCCCTGTTAATGCACCAATAGTGGCCAGGCGGCTCCACAGCGGTGCCCGCGCCCATAGCGGAAGAATCAGCGGCACCCATAACAGCGCGATGGCGTAGAAACCTAAAATTTCGACCCAAATGGCAAAACGCCCATAAAGTAATGTATCAACGATTTCGCTGGGCGTATTGAACGGCAGCATCTCAATGATGGTGAGCGCTTTGTACCAGAACCATACTTCTACGGCACGTAGCCAGAGCTTGAGCCGTCGCTTGGGCCAATCGTCACTTTGAGTGTGGGAAAGAAACGCCACCGCTAAGGCAATCCCAAAGACCACTATAAACAGCGAGGAGGAAAATTTAGTCAGAAAGTGGATAGGCACCATGCCCCAGTCAGGCACATTACGTATCCCTACCAGGCCACTGACTGCGTGGCTCACAATCATCAAGCCAATGGCGATACCACGTGCCAAATCGATGGCATCTATGCGCCCTTCGGCCTTGGGCAATTGAGGGGTTTCTGTCCATTTCAGAGGCATCGAGACATCCTTGTGAGCACCGTCGTTAGATTATTCAGCATACCGGTGCTCAGGCTTTTGTATGAAATGCCTAGCACCATAACGCGATATTATAGTCTGCCCTTTGGTTGAGACTATAAACGACACACACAAAGATGCCCCGCATTAGGCGGGGCATCCATTGGCTCATCCATGAGCCCGAGAAAAGCTGTTCCTTAAAGATTGCAATTACCAACCGGAATCGTCTTCCTCATCTTGCTCAGGAGTTTCCCAGTCGTCCTGCTCCTCTTCCTCTTCTTCGTAAGTGAATTCTTCCTCTTCCTCTTCGAACTCGGTGCCTGCACCTTGTCCGTGCTCACGATCTTTATCTTGACCTACTTCAGCTGTGTTAAAAGAACCTTCTTCATCTTGCATCGGCTCTTCTTGTGGCGCCGGCTCGTAATCATCGTTGCCTTCCATTCCAGCGAATGCGAGTGGGCTAGCCATCAAGCCAAACGATACACCTAGGATGCCAAGCTTCTTGAGAGAATCCTTCTTCATCATGATACTGTCTCCTATTAGGCTTTACTTCAAATACTTCACTTCAAATACTTCGGTGGTGCTTGTTCAAGCATCAGCACGAACATTGCACTGCTACTTGGTTTAAGAACTTCAGGTCTTCCTTCCTGCCTGTCCTTACTCTTAACGTTGCAGCGGCCGTGCCACCTTGTGCCAAAAGTTTATAAAACTTTTCATTAACAGCTACTTATACGCTTAAAACACATGCCAACCTTTTGTTTTTATTAATAAAAACTAGCTTTATTGTGTTTACAATAGACACATGATCCCTAATTGATCAGGTAATCGGGGCAACATAAGCCAAGTATGCGCAGAAATCATCTAAGGCACTCTGATAGATGGCCCTGCTATAGCCTGGTCATTGATTATTTTCTGTGGGTTTATCACTTTGCCAGCTAAAACAGCACGCAATAGAGGCCATCTGGGCTATGGAAAGCCCCCCCTAAGCCCATCCTCCATCAACCGCCAGCTCTTGACCTGAGATGGCACAACTTTCAGTGCTGGCCAAAAACAACGCGGCGGGTGCGATGTGCTCAGGTTCTAAGCGAAATTTAAGGCATTGGCGCTCTTGAATAGCGGCTTCGTCGTTAGGGCCAATCCACCTTTCTAGCTGGCGCTCGGTCATCACCGAGCCAGGAACCAAGGTATTGACACGAATATTGTGCTGGCCTAGCTCCCTGGCTAGGCTTCGCGTTAGCCCATGCGCTGCTGCCTTGGCGGTGACATAAGCGGGGAGCCCGCCCAGTGCCATCTGCACGCTTACCGAGCCGAAGTTAATGATCGAACCTCCACCGGCTTCAATCATTTGTTTGGCCACTGCTT
Source organism: Halomonas sp. (assembly GCF_007692655.1). Taxonomy (GTDB): domain Bacteria; phylum Pseudomonadota; class Gammaproteobacteria; order Pseudomonadales; family Halomonadaceae; genus Vreelandella. The sequence continues at coordinate 15,913 of NZ_REBQ01000105.1, read as the reverse complement.
GGGCGGCAAAGAACATGGGCCGCAGGTTGATCGACATGCGCTCATCCCAGTAGGCAACATCCACGTCCTGCCACGCGTGGCGGTCATCGTTAGCGGCGTTGTTCACCAGGGCATGAATAGGCCCTAGGCGTTGGCCGGTGTCCGCAATAATACGCTGCAGGCTTGCCACATCACGAATGTCACAGTAGCGGTAAAGTGGGCTCCGCCCGGTCTCAGCGCTGAGTTCTTCGACTAACGCCTGGCTGGCAGTGTCATTGATATCAACGAATACCACCCGTGCGCCCTGATGGTGAAAAGCTCGAGTAAGAGAGGCTCCAATGCCACTGCCTCCACCGGTAATAAATACCACTCGCTGTGCAAGACTTGCGTAATGTGCTGAGTGCTGATTCATATCGCCCCACCTTGTTTTATTTGTTACTCCAGAAGCCCAGCGACAAGCCGCACTTAAACGTGCACCCACTGCCCGCCATCAGCAGACGATGCTAACGCACGCGTAATAAACACTAAGCCATCTACACCATCACCCACGCCCGGAGTGCTCATCGCCAGCGTATCGACGGAGGCGCCACTTTGATAAGCGTGAATTTGAACGGCGAAATCGCGATAAAGCTGGGCAAAGGCTTCGAGATAGCCTTCTGGATGTCCCGGTGGAATCCTGGCAGCCGCCGTGGCGGCTTCACCAAGGCCAGGACCGTTGCGCGTTAAAATACGTGAGGGCTCTCCAAGGGGCGAATGCAGTAGCTGGTTGGGGGTTTCTTGCCGCCACTCAAGGCCGCCGCGACTGCCATAAACACGTAGCTGCAGGCCATTCTCGTTGCCAGGTGCGACTTGGCTCGACCACAGCATGCCACGGGCACCTCCTTTGAAGCGTAATAACATATGGACGTTATCGTCTAGCGCCCGACCCTCCACAAAGGTGTGCATATCAGCAGCTAGCGCTTCCAACTCTAACCCCGTCACATAGCGTGTTAGATGGTAGGCGTGGGTACCGATATCACCCAAACAGCCCGCGGGACCACTACGTTTTGGGTCAGTGCGCCACTCTGCTTGTTTAACCCCGTTCTCTTCCAGGCGTGTTGAAAGCCAGTCCTGTGGGTACTCCACTTGCACTACACGTAGCTCGCCTAGTTCACCGTTCGCTACCATGTCACGGGCTTGGCGTACCAGCGGGTAGCCGGAGTAGTTATGGGTCAAACCGAAGAACAGCCCGCTGCGCTCAACCAACTCGGCCAGGGTTTGGGCCTCCTCCAACGTAATCGTCATTGGCTTGTCGCATATCACGTGAAAGCCCGCTTCGAGAAAGGTGCGCGCCACATCAAAATGCACATGGTTGGGGGTCACAATGGCGACCACATCAATCGCATCTGAGCGCTGCCGCTCAGCTTCAGCCATTGTCTGGTAGTCGGGATAGGCTCGATCGGCGGCCACATGAAGCTCCACCGCGGCAGCACAGCTGCGTACTGGGTCTGAGGCAAAAGCCCCGGCGACCAGTTCATAGTGGTCATCTAATCTGGCGGCGATGCGGTGCACACCGCCAATAAAGGCCCCCTGGCCGCCCCCGACCATACCCAAGCGGAGCCGACGCGGCGTATCATGTTGAGTGCTCATGTCGTATTGCCCTCCTCTTTCGTGGAATTAGCTGAGACACGTTATTAAAGACCGAGCATGCGACGATTGGCGGCTTCATCAGAACCTCCATCAGCGAAGTCATCAAACGCCCGCTCGGTCACCTCAATGATGTGGTCACGAATAAAGGCAACGCCTTCCCGTGCACCGACTTCGGGGTGTTTTAAGCAGCACTCCCACTCAAGCACTGCCCAGCCGTGGTAGTCATTGGCAGCCATCCAGGAGAAGATCGACTTAAAGTCGATTTGCCCATCGCCCAACGAGCGAAAACGAGCGGCACGTTCCGTCCAGGGCTGATAGCCGGAATAAACGCCCTGCTTGGGGCTGGGATTGAACTCAGCGTCTTTAACGTGAAACATCTGAATGTGCTCGCGATATACATCCAAAAAACCGAGATAGTCGAGCTGCTGTAGAATTAAGTGGCTGGGGTCATAGAGGATGTGACAGCGCGGATGGTTACCGACTCGCTCAAGGAACATCTCAAAGGTAGTGCCGTCGTGGAGATCCTCGCCTGGATGAATCTCATAGCAGAGGTTCACCCCCGCATCGTCAAAAGCGTCCAGAATGGGGCGCCAACGTTTGGCCAGCTCATCAAACGCCGTTTCGATTAGCCCCGCTGGGCGCTGGGGCCAGGGATATATAAAAGGCCAGGCCAGGGATCCGGAAAAAGTGCCATGGTCAGTTAGGCCAAGGTTTTGCGATGCCTGGGCAGCCAGTTTGAGCTGCTCTACAGCCCACGCCTGGCGCGCCTGTGGGTTACCGCGTACTTCGGGTACCGCAAAGCCATCGAACATTTCATCGTAAACGGGATGCACGGCTACCAGTTGGCCCTGCAAGTGGGTGGAGAGCTCAGTCAGCGTCAAACCGTGCTCGGCCAGAGTGCCTGTTATCTCATCACAATAGGTGCGACTCTCAGCGGCACGTTTTAAATTGATCAAACGTGCATCCCAACTGGGAATCTGCACACCTTGATAACCTAGCCCCGCCGCCCAGGCAGCAATGCTATCGAGGCTGTTGAAAGGGGCTTCATCACCGGCAAACTGGGCGAGAAAAATCGCCGGTCCTTTGATTGTTTTCATAGGAAGTCTCTCTATAGCGTCTCAATGGCAATCAAGTCTTCGTAAGCCATAAGCTCTTCATAAATAAGCAGCGAAGTCTTAATGCAGTGAGTGTATGACGCGGGTGCAAGTAGTATTCGTCACCCGCGCAAACCAATCAGAACGGGGAATCAGGGAAGTAGTACTGTTCAGCGTTCTCTTGGGTGATCAGCGGCGAGCCTAGAATGTATTCACCCGTGACAGGGCCGTTGGAAACAAAGTTCTGAACGGTAAGGTCCATCGCCGTGGCGATCATCGCGGGCGGATATAGCACGTCGACAGGCACTAATTCATCGCCTTCCATAACCCGCGCAATAATGTCCTTCATGCCTGCGCCACCGACAATGAACAGTTCATCTTCGCGATTCGCCTGGCGCACCGCCTCAATCACCCCAAGAGCGATATCGTCATCTTGAGCCCATACCGCATCGATGCGGTCGAAGCGCGCCAAGTAGTCCTGCATGACCTCGAAGCCATCATCGCGATTCCAGTTGGCATGCTGCATATCTAGGATGTTGATGTTGGAGCCTTCGATAGCCTCCTGGAAGCCCTGCACGCGCTCTTCATCAATCACCGTAGGAATCCCGCGAAGCACCACGATATCGCCCTCCCCATCGAGCTGATCACGGATGTACTCACCGGACACACGGCCCATTTCATGGTTGTTGCCGGCAACGTAGAGGTCCTCGATACCCTCCTGTTCAAGGCCGCGATCAACCACGGTAACGAATACCCCGGCGTCTTTGACCCGGCGTACCGGGTCGGTTAGCGGCCCAGACTCGAAGGGCAGAACCACCAGGGCATCGATATTGCGCTGCGACACCAGGTCTTCGAGGTCGTTGGCTTGCCCACCTGGATCGCTGGCCGTCGTGATAGTGATAGTGATTTCAGGATGTAGCGCTTCGAGACGCTCCTTAGCCTGCTCGGCGTGGTAATTGACCCCGCCGGTCCAGCCATGAGTGGCGGCAGGGATAGAGACGCCGATAGTGTATTCCTGGGCCATGGCGAGGGTGGGAAGACCCAGGGCAGCCGCGGTGGTTAGGGCCGCTAGGGCCATCTTGGTATTTGTCATTTTCGTGATGGGCATGATGATGCTCCTCTGCTGTTTGTATTTGTTTTGCTGAGAGCTGCAGTTTGTCGATGTTGCAGTTGTTGTAGAGGCCTTATGGCCCAGTTTTCCTCCACGACGCACGCTGCAGGTAGACCGCCACAATAATGATGATCCCCTGCACCGTTCCGTTGAGATAGTTAGAGATGGCGTCCGTCAAATTAAGGATATTGCCAATCATGGTGAGCATAATGGCTCCCACCACCGTGCCCCAGATCCGTCCATGTCCGCCCTTTAGCATGGTGCCGCCGATGATCACGGCAGCAATGGCCTCTAACTCCCATAGCACGCCGGTAGCCCCTGATGCAGACCCCAAGCGAGGCACATAGATAATCGTCGCCAAGGCCACGCATACACCTTGCAGCATGTAAGTCATGGTCTTAATACGGTCAACATGGATGGCGCTGTACTCGGCTACTTTCTCATTGGAGCCGATAGCGAAGCAGTAGCGGCCGAAACGGGTATGGTTGAGCAGGATATAGCCGACCACCGCCACCAGTAGAAAAACCAATACCGGGATTGGAATACCCAGCAGGCTGCCGTAGTAAACCGGCCGATAGATGTCGCGTACCCCCCAGTCCAGCGACAGGGTGCCGCCATCGGCGAGATAGGTAACAAGAGAACGATAAATACCCATGGTACCGAGGGTGACGATAAAGGCCTCAATTTTACCTTTGGTAGTCACTATGCCATTAATAAAACCAGCACATAGCCCCAGCAGTAACGATGCTCCAACACCCAGTAGCACCGTGGTGATGCCTGTGCCAAATTGCTCCACCAGGCTGTTCATGAGGATGATCATCACCCCGGCGATGAACGCCGCCATCGCCCCTACCGATAGGTCCAACCCTCCCGCGGTAATGACAAAAGTGGCACCGATGGCAATAATGCCGATAAAGGCGCTGCGAGTTAGCATATTAGAAAGATTATCTAACCCGAGAAATGCCGGATTAATCAACATGCCTAGCAGCGCTAAAGCCGCCAAGGCAATGAATGGCCCCCACGTTTTGAGGTCTACGTCGACGCCGCTTGATTTGCTCTTTTTGTTTTCGGCTACTTTGTCATTAGGCATAACGCTGCTCATCTGCCCCCACTCCTTTAATGCCGGATGCGTATTGCATTATTTCTTGTTCGTTAATTTGTTCGCCTTCAAGCACTCCGGTGAGGACGCCTGCGCACATTACCGCCACTCGGTGGGAGAGCCCAATCAGCTCGCTCATCTCTGAAGAGATCAAGATGACCGAGCGGCCTGCCTCGGTAAGCTCATGGATAAAACGATAGATTTGATGCTTGGTGCCCACGTCGATTCCTCTGGTCGGCTCATTAATAATTACGACCTCTGGGTCAATGGTCATCACTTTGGCGAGCAGCAACTTCTGCTGGTTACCACCTGAGAGTTCAGCAGCGGTACGCACCGCTGTACGAAGGCGAATATCGAAGCGTTGGATAGCCTCCTGAAAGGCTTGCTCTTCTAGGCGACGGTCAATGAGCGGATGGCAATAAGCGCGTAAATTGAGCAGGGTAACGTTGGAACGCAAATCCATATTGAGCACCAGGCCTTTACCTTTGCGATCTTCCGTCAGGTAGGCAATGTGTTGGCGAACGGCATCACGCAAATGACGCAGCACCACGGGCTGGCCATTGCGCAGCACCTTGCCAGCACTCTTCACGCGAATGCCCAACACCGCTTCAATCAGTGCCGTCCGCCCCGAGCCCACTACTCCGCCAAATCCCAGCACCTCGCCTCTACGCAGCGTAAAACTAGCTTGTTTAACGGCGCCTGGCACCACCATGCCCTGGGCTTCCAACACCACCGCCCCATCCTCTGGAAGTTGGGTGAGAGGGGGGTACATTTCGTTGATGTCTCGCCCCACCATCAAACGTGCTAGCTCCTCTTTACTGCGGCCAGCCATGGGCCCGCTATCCACCAAATGCCCATCGCGCAGTACCGTGACCCGGTCAGCAATCTGTTCAATTTCACGTAGCTTGTGAGAGATATACAGAATGGCTACGCCACGTTGGCGCAGGCGATTAATGAGCGCGAAAAGCACTTTCACTTCGCTCTCTGTTAGAGTCGCGGTGGGTTCGTCCATGATCAGAACGCGGGCATTGCGAGTAATCGCTTTGGCGATCTCAACCATCTGTTGATCAGAGGTACTAAGGTCTTTCACTCTGGCACGAGGATTAACATGGGTTTCAAGCTCGGCCAGTGCTGCTTGACTGCGCTCACGCATGGCTCGACGATCAAGAAAAAGTCCACGACGTAGCTCGCACCCCAGAAAGATGTTCTCCTCCACACTGAGAAGTTCGGCCAGCGCTAGCTCTTGGTGAATCATGACGACGCCATCGGCTTCTGCTTCGCCGCTGGAGCGATAGCTTTTTTGTTTGTCATCGATAAACATGTCGCCAGACGTGGCGCGAAGATAACCAGCCAGAATTTTTACCAACGTCGATTTACCAGCGCCGTTCTCGCCCAGTAGGGCGTGCACTTCACCCGCTTGAAGGTCGAGATCAATATCGAATAGCACCTGGTTGTCGCCAAACGAGCGGCAGAGTTTGCGTGCCGATAAGAGCATGAGCCACCTATTACTGTTGTTATTATGTGTGTGAGCCTGACTAACGGTGGTGATACATTTAGCTTGATACTTGATTTACTTTAGGCCCTAAAATAAATACCTGCGTATAGAACTTAGGTCGTATTTTGGCAATCGAGTAAACGCCCCACGATGAAGCCCTTAGCGATTCGTTCATTACAACAAACAACGGCGACACTCTTATGGCCCTTCCGTCGATTGATACCGGCCGCCATGAAAACACCCTGGCGGTAATTCGTAGCCTGCGTGACCACGGACCTGTCGCTCGTATCGACCTTGGTGCACTAAACGGCATTAGCTCCGCTACCGTGACCTCGATCACCGCTGAGTTACTCCAGCAGGGTTTGATTGCTGAACGCCCGCCTGAACTACCCCGCCCCACTGGCCGTGGCCGTCCTAAAACATTAATCCAGCTCGCCCCTGGTGCGGCCTGCGTGATATGCGTCAAGCTATCGATTAATGAAATACAGTTGGTGGTAGGCGATTTCGCGGGTCAAATAACCCATAGCGAACATCACATTGTGCACACCCTAACGATGAGCGCAGCCAACTTAGTCACGCTGCTCGAAGAGAAAATCAGCGCTATTTGCGGCCGACAACTGGAGGGGTTTCAACGCTTGGCGGGCATCTGTTTGGCAGTGCAAGGCGTGGTGTCATCGCAGAGCGGTACGATCACTTGGTCACCGGCCCTAAGCTTTCGTAATGCGCCCATATCAGCTCAATTAGCGGAGCGTTTTCATTGCACGGTGCTGCTGGAAAATGATGCCAACTGTATCGCCAGCCTGCTCGCTTCGCAGCCCGAGTACGCCCACGCCACTAACTTAGTCGTTATCATGTTGGGCTACGGTATAGGTATGTCGGTGTTGATTAACGGAGTGCCGTTTGTCGGTGCTAATGGCTCAGCGGCAGAGTTTGGACATAGCAAATACCTTCCGAATGGCGCCCTATGCGCCTGTGGTCGTCGGGGCTGCATTGAAGCTTACGCCAGCGATTACGCTCTCTACCGTGAGGCCACCCAACATTTAGCGCTACCGGCTGGCGATAGCGCCCACCCTTCAGAGCAGCAAATGCAGGCACTAACTCAGCTGGCCCTAACGGGCAACCCAGAGGCTAGCCGCATCTATGCCGAGGCGGGCCAGGCACTTGGCTATGGCATCGCTAACGTATTGGCGCTGTTCAATCCCGACTTGGTAATTATTACTGGCTCCGGCGTGCGCGGCTTTGAGGCCATGCAAACCTCCATGCACGCAGCTATTGATGACGCACTGGTGACCGAGCTGATTGGCGCTACCCGCATCGAAAGCTGCGCTTGGGACCGCGACATGACTTGCATGGGCGCCATCGCAATGACGCTAGATGCCACCGACGCCCAAACGCTGTTAGATAGCCAAACCGTTCGTGAAGCCTAAGCTCTTGAATTATAAGTTCTTGAAATATAAGTTCGAGAGATTAATGCGAATGACGCGGCACGTCGGACCCTCGGCAACCCACCAGAAAGTCAAAATCGCAGCCTTCATCGGCCTGAAGCACCCGCTCCATATAGAGCTGCCGATACCCCCCTTGACTGGCAATTAAGCGCGAAGCGGCCGTGGGGTCACTCTCTGCCAGACGCGTTGTTAGCTCTGCCTCGCTGATATCGAGATGCAGCCGCCCGCTTTCACAGTCGAGTTCGATCCAGTCGCCGTTGCGTACTGCCGCCAGTGGACCACCTGCTGCGGCTTCCGGCGCTACGTGCAGCACCACTGTGCCATACGCCGTGCCGCTCATGCGCGCATCGGAGATCCGCACCATATCGGTAATGCCCTGAGCGAGAATTTTAGGTGGCAGCCCCATATTGCCCACCTCCGCCATGCCGTGATATCCCCTAGGGCCGCAGTGTTTCATGACCAAAATATCGTTGGCCTCGACATCCAGATCTGGATCGTTGATGCGCGCTTTGTAGTCGTCAAAATCTTCAAATACGACGGCGCGGCCTCGGTGCTGCATTAGCTCAGCAGTCGCCGCTGAGGGTTTGAGTACCGCGCCGTTGGGGGCCAGGTTGCCGCGCAGCACGCAGATACCGCCATCTGCTGTGAGGGGATTATCCAGCGGGCGGATCACCTCCTCGTTGTAGAGCGGGGCATCTTGGACGTTCTCCCACAGGGTTTTGCCGTTCACGGTTAACGCCTCCTTAAACGGCAGGCGATCGGCATCGCCTAGCCGCCTAAGTACCGCAGGTAGGCCACCGGCGTAGTAGAACTCTTCCATTAGAAAGCGCCCCGAAGGCTGCAGGTCCACCAACGTGGGGGTTCCACGACCCACTCGGCTCCAGTCATCCAAACTGAGATCAACCCCCATCCGCCCGGCGATGGCCTTAAGATGAATGACGGCGTTGGTGGAACCGCCGATGGCGGCGTTAGTGCGAATGGCGTTATCGAAGGCTTCATGGGTGAGAATCTTCGAGAGCCGCAAATCTTCGTTCACCATCTCGACGATCCGATTACCGGAGAGGTGGGCAAGGACGTAGCGGCGGGAGTCCACCGCCGGAATTGCCGCATTGTGGGGAAGTGAGGTGCCCAATGCTTCCGCCATACAGGCCATGGTAGAGGCAGTGCCCATGGTATTGCAGGTGCCTGCAGAGCGCGACATACCCGCCTCGGCGGCCATAAAGTCATGCAGGGAAATCTCTCCCGCCTTGACCTGTTCAGAAAGCTGCCACACTACGGTACCGGAGCCAATGTCTTTCCCCTTGTGTTTACCGTTGAGCATTGGCCCGCCGGTCACCACAATAGTGGGAATGTCGCAGCTTGCCGCGCCCATGAGCAGCGCCGGGGTGGTCTTGTCACAGCCCACCAGCAGCACCACCGCGTCAATCGGGTTGCCGCGTATGGCTTCCTCCACGTCCATGCTGGCTAAATTGCGGGTAAACATGGCCGTGGGCCGCAGATTAGATTCACCGTTGGAGAAGACCGGAAACTCCACCGGGTAGCCGCCAGCTTCCAGAACTCCTTTCTTAACGTGCTCCGCTAACTTACGAAAATGAGCGTTGCAGGGGGTCAATTCTGACCAGGTATTACAGATACCTATGATCGGTTTGTTCTGAAACTCGTGATCAGGAATGCCCTGATTTTTCATCCAGCTGCGGTACATAAAACCGTTTTTATCGGTGGTACCGAACCACTGGGCAGAGCGTAATGGGTGCTGGCGATCGGACATGATGAAGCCTCCGTAGTAACCGGAAAAAAGTGACAAAAGGGAGTGAAGCGTTAAGCGTCAGGCCCGCTGACGGCGGGTCTGTTTCCAGCGGTCAAACATCACCGCCAGCAGCAGAATCGCGCCACGCACCAGGTATTGGTAGAAGGTCGGCACGTTGAGCAGGCCCATGGCGTTCTGTACGCAGCCCATAATCAGCACCCCAACCAGAACGCCGGTAATCGTGGCGACACCGCCCGATAACGCGACACCCCCCAGCACACAGGCGGAGATAACCGCCAGCTCCAGACCCATAGAGGTGTTGGGATCACCCAGGCCCATACGCGATGCCAGCAATACACCCACCACGCCTGCGACGACGCCCTGCAAGCCGAAGACAATCACTTTGAGGCGCCGGACGTTTACCCCCGCCAGCGCAGCAGCTTCTGAGTTACCACCGGTGGCCAGCACATTGCGGCCAAAGGCGGTCATATTGAGGACTACGCCGAAGATCACAAAACAGGCCAGCATGGTCCATACCGGTAGCGTCAGACCAAGAAACGAGGCGCTGCCCAGATCAAAGAAACCCGGCACGGTAATCATGACGGCGTCGCCACCGGAGGTGATATAGGCGAGCCCGCGGACAAACTCCATGGCCGCTAACGTCGCAATCAGCGAGTTAATCCCAAACTTGGCAATCACCAAGCCGTTAAAGACCCCCACCGCGCCACCTGCCAAGACGCCGCCCATCACACCGATAAAGACGCTCCCCGAGGCAGAGGTCACCACGGCAGCGACCACCCCGGCAAAGGCCACCGTGGACGCCACTGAAAGATCCACCTCACCCAGCGCCAGCACCAGCATCATGGTGGTGGCCAAACTGCCGATCAGGGTGATGGAAAGCAGTAGCCCCACCATATTGCGGCCAGTCAGAAAGCCGGGGATAAATACCGCTAGCGCCACAAACAGCAGTAAGAAAATTGCGATCAGGCCTGACGTATCGAGTAGCGTACGCAGCGGCTTGGCAAGCCCTTGCCGACCCGCCGGGCGGGCAGGCGCATCACCTTGGGTTACATTATTGGTTGTCATGGTTAATATCCTGAACCTATGTTCTGAAAAGTGGCCATTGAGATTTAGGCGGGCAGCGCCAGCCCCAGCAGACGCTCGGGGGTGGCCGAATCCCGTGACACCACTTCCACCAGCTCGCCGTCGCGCATCACGGCAATGCGATCACAAATGGAGCTGACTTCGGCAAGGTCACTGGAGATCACCACCACGCTTTTGCCCTGTTCGGCCAAGTCGTATAGCAGGGCGTAAATATCCCGGCGGGCACCGACGTCAATGCCTCGGGTCGGCTCGTCCATGACGAACAGATCGATCTCTTCGGCGAGCCAGCGAGCCAGAATCACCTTCTGCTGATTACCCCCGGAGAGTTTGCCGATGGGGGCGCGAGGCCCCGGCGTTTTAACGCTGAGCTGCTGGATATAGGATTCGGCGTTGCGCCGTTCCCGGCCAGGGTGGCGGAATACGCCCCAGCGTTTGAAAAAGCGCCGACAGCTGATGTTGAGGTTGTCGGCCACGCTGGCGACGGGGAAAATCCCTTGGGATTTGCGATCTTCGGGGCACATGGCAATACCCGCACGGATCGCCTCACCGGGGCTCTTAAAGCGCCGCGATTCACCCTTAAAGGTCACGCTGCCCGCTTTGGGTGACTCGACACCGCAGACCAAACGCAGCAACTCGCTGCGCCCGGCGCCAACCAAACCAAATAGCCCAAACACTTCACCGCGTTTGACGGAAAAGCTCACCGGCTTTTTAAGGCCACGCCCTTGGATGCCCTCCACGTTCAAGACCACATCGCCGTGCTCACGGGCACGATAGCCGTACACATCGTCAATATCGCGGCCGACCATTTCGCTAACCAGCAGGTCGTGAGTCAGCTCAGACATGTCTTCATGGGTACGGATATGCTTGCCGTCACGGAAGATGGTCACCGCATCGCACATTTCAAACACCTCCTCCATGCGATGGGTCACGTAAAGCACCACCCGGCCTTCATCGCGCAGCCGATTGACAATGCGCTTAAGCTGGCGGATTTCCTGGATGGAGAGACTGCTGGTGGGCTCATCGAAGGCGATGACTTTGGCGTCGCGCAGCAGCGCTCGGCCAATCTCGATCATCTGCTGCTGGCCAATGGAGAGATCGCGCACCTTGGTGGAGGGATGAATGCTGCCCTCCCCCAGGTCGGCGAGGATCGCCAGGGCTTTTTCCCGCAACTGGCGGCGGTTAATAAATCCACTCCGCGTGGGCAGTTGACCGAGCAGCAGGTTCTCAGCCACCGACATATTGGGCGAGAGCGTCAGCTCCTGGTAGATAATCGAGACGCCTTCCCGCAGCGCCTCGCGAGCGTTACTAAACACATGGCGCTGACCATTGATCCATAGCGCGCCTTCCGCCACGCGGTTAACGCCGCTAAGCACCTTCAACAGAGTGGATTTACCCGCGCCGTTTTCTCCCATCAGTGCGTGTACCTGACCGGCGTGAGCAGCGAAACTCACGCCGTCCAGCGCACGCACGCCGGGGAAGACAACGCTAATAGCGTCGAAACGTAGATACGGATCAGACATGCTTGAGCACTCCTAAAGACGCTTGCTGTTAAAAGTCTCGTTCTTTACAGACCAAGCTCTTCACGCACTTCTTGCCAGTTGTCCCGGGTCATTAACGTACCGGACGTCTCGGTGTTGGCCGGAGGCTCTTGACCCTCGCTAATCCAGCGATAAAGGTCTTCTGCTGTCTGGCGGCCATGCATGGTGGAACTGACCGCTACGGTGCCGTGAAAGCCGGTGGGGTTATTACGGGAAAACTCTGCAAAGGCAGCGCCTGAGCCATTAATACCAACCCCGATCACATCGTCAGCCGCCAAACCGTACTGTTCTGTGGCTCTGACCCCACCCAAGACGCTCTCCTCATTCAGGGCATAGATGATCCAGTGCTGATAATCACCACGCTGGGAAAGCACTGGCGACGCGGCGGAGAAAGCGCTGGAAGTATCGGTACTCTGCTGGGGCGCATCAAAAATATTGGCTTCGGGAAAACCTGACGCCAACAACGCCTGGGTGGCCCCATCGGTGCGCTCAACGGCAGTGGGTAGCTCGTTATTGGTGATACGCAGCGCGGCGACCTCCTCAGGGTTCCAACCGCGCGCTTCCATTTCGGCGGCAATCGCCTCCCCTACCTGCTGGCCGATCTTGGTACCCGACATGCCCAGGTGCGGCACTCCCTCCATCGGCTCCCCGCTAGAGGTCACAAACTGATCATCCACGGTGATCACTTTCATGTCGTACTGTTCGGCGCGGCTCATGATCGCCGGCCCAAGGCGGACATCCGGCGGACAAATCACAAACCCTTGGGCCCCCTGGGCATAGAGGTTATCGATCGCACTCAGCACTTCCTGCCCGTCTCTGCCCCTCTGACGTACCACATCGAAACCGAGCTCTTCACCACGTTCGGTGGCCGCTCGCTGCTCGTTGATAAACCAGGCTTGTTCGGGCTGCTTGACGATAAAGCCAATCTTCACGTCTTCCTCTTGCGCCTGCACTGGGCCCAGCGAAGCCAGCATGACGGCGCTGCCTAGTGCTAAGCGGGTAAATGCTGTCGTCAATTTCATTGTTATACTCCTGGGGGTTTAGCGTTGTTGTTATGGATATTTCAGCTTTCTTATTACCCACCCATTGGGGGTTATGGTGCAAAATCCTGCTGTGCCGAAAAGCGGTATATCGTACGCGAGCGGTACGTATCGCCGGGCGCTAGGATCGTGCTGGGAAATGCCTCCTGATTGGGAGAGTCGGGGTAGTGCTGGGTTTCCAGGGCAAAGCCGGAACGATGCCCATAGGTCTGGCCCTGTTTCCCAGTAAGGTCGCCGTTAAGAAAGTTACCTGAGTAAAATTGAATCGCGGGTTCGGTGGTGGTGATCTCCACCATGCGTCCGCTCTGTGGCTCCCACACCTTGGCGGCCACCACAAGCTCATCCGCTGCCGCGTTGCCCCGGGCTAACACGAAGTTGTGGTCATAACCGCCGCCAAAAGCGAGCTGTTCGTTATCCTGTTCAATCCGTTCACCGATAGGCGTCGCTTGGGTAAAATCGAAAGGCGTGCCATCTACCGAGCGGAGCTCGCCGGTGGGAATCAGAGTGTCGTTTACCGGGGTAAACTCAGGGGCGTTGAGCATCAGTTGGTGATCAAGAATGGAGTCGTTACCCTCGCCCTTTAGGTTGAAGTAGCTGTGCTGGGTGAGGTTCACGGGCGTGGCTTTGTCAGTCACCGCCCGATAATCAACCACCAGTTCATCCTTATCGGTCAGGGTGTAGGTGACTTCGGTCTCCAGCCTGCCAGGATAGCCCTCTTCGCCGTCCTCGCTGGTATAGCGCAACACCAGGCCAGTGCCTTCATCGTTTTCAAACGGCTCGGCCTGCCACAGCACTTTGTCGAAGCCCTGCTGACCGCCATGCAGATGATTGTTGCCATCGTTGCTCGCCAAGGTGTACTGCTCCCCATTAAGGGAGAATTGACCATTGGCAATGCGGTTGCCATACCGCCCAATAATGGCACCGAAATAGGGGTTGGCCTGACGGTACTCGTCGGAGAGGTAGGCTTCCAAGGAGTCGAAACCCAGCGCTATATCGTCGAATTCGCCCGCCATATTGGGGGTTTTCAACGATAAGATGATGCCGCCATAGTTGGTGACCTGAAGCTCGATACCATTGGCGTTGGTCAGTCGATAAACATCGACCGCACGACCATCGGGCAAGTGACCAAACAGCGACTTCTGTACAGCACCGTGGGCGTTAGTACTAGTGGCTGCTTCAGAACTGCTCTGGGCTTGGGCTGTGTTTAATGTGAGCACCGCCACAGCCGCACTTAGCAGCAGTGGCGACCAGGTTTGAAATAGTGGGTGGTAGGCGTGAGACATTAAGCGTCCTCCTGGGAGATATCGTTATTATTGTGTTTGTACAGTAGAGAATTCCGTCATAACCAACCAATATACAAATGCAACACTATCGATATACATTCTGTTATCAACAACAATAAAAGGCTTATGCCATGGGCGTTCTCGACGAGAACTGGTTTTTAAACGTGCGACTAAAGTTGCGTCATTTTCAGCTATTTTTAGCCCTGGAGGAGCAGCGCAACCTGCATCGTGCAGCGGATCAGCTCAATATGAGCCAGCCCGCCGCGTCAAAACTGCTCAGTGATCTAGAAGCCAATTTGGGTATTCGGTTATTCGATCGCCACCCACGCGGGTTAACCCCTAACTGGTACGGCGAAATCATGATCCGCTATGCTCACAGCATGCTATCGGCGTTACACCACACCGGTGAAGAGCTAAATGCGCTGCGTGAGGGCAATGCAGGAACGGTAACCGTAGGCACCGTGATGGCCCCGGCGGTAACGCTACTCACCAGCGCCATTGAGCGAGTGCATAGAGAACGCCCAGGGCTGAAGATCAGCGTGGATGTGGACGTCAGTAAAGTACTGGTGCCGCGTTTACTGGAGGGGGAACTGGATTTCGCGATTACCCGCATTCCAGCAGGCGTTGATGCCGAACGGTTTGTGTTTGAGGAGATTGGCGAGGAGGAGCTCTGCTTTGTCTGCCGCAAGGGCCATCCGCTAACGGACAAAGCCCCGCTGAGCCTGGCCAATATGGCCGTTTACCCTTGGTCACTACAGCCCACGGGCGCGCTAATGCGTCAGCGGGTGGACAGCCTGTTTTTGCATCATCAGGTGGCACCGCCCCGCCAAATCGTCGATACCGCAGACCTACTGGTGTCGCTCGCCCTGGTCGACAAATCTGACACCATTACAGTCACCACCCGCGAAGCCGCTGACCTACTCTGCAACCCACAGCGCTTTCACCTGCTGCCCTTCAACGAGACGCTCAGCGTTCAACCCTATGGGCTGGTGAGTTTACGCCACCAACGGCTGTCGCCTGGCGCCGCGGCATTAATGAGCACCTTGAGGGAGATTATTGCCCTTAACGCGACTGACTTACGTGACTGACTTACATGACTAAGTAGCGCTACTCAATAAACGCCTCGGTCACCTCGCGGTGACCATATAAAAACGCATCGGCCACTTGGCGCAGTGGCGCCACATCCACTTCGCTACTGCCGTTTGCTACCAGCTCGGCAAAGTGCGCATAGAGGCCTGGGTATTCACGCTCTTCGGCATCGACAATAAGTTCATCGTCGATCGTCAGACGACACCCGCCTTGAGTGAGGCTCAAGCGGCCGCCATCAGTATGAACATGGATATCCCAGG
>NZ_REBQ01000035.1 GCF_007692655.1 Halomonas sp. | reverse complement strand
CTGTATGTTCGTTCCTCTCACATATTCGTTACCACGCGCTACAAGTTCGTGCATTCATCGTTTAATGTGCGCACCCATCGTTTTTACATGGGTTGCGGGCATTGTTGTGTTCCCATTTCCACAAGCAGGCGTGATTTCGTAGCGCGTGGTAAGCGAAGCGCACCCGTGAAAGCAGCGCGTAGCGGTTCCGGGGTTGCGGTGCTATGAGAAAATTCGTATCGACCTCTAAGGGCTCAAAGCCTAAACCCTTCAATAATATGCTCGGCCAATCCGTCAACTATGGGCGAGGTGGAGTGGGGTGACCTTATCAGCACAATGGAGGATTCAGGCAGTGGCGGAAAACCATCGTCTTCATCCAGTATGCGTACGTCGGGGGTGACCAAACTGCGCATCCAGGCTGAAACCGCCAATCCTGCGCCGACAACGGCTTGTAAGGTGGCTAGGCTCGGGCTGCTATAGGCAACACGATAAGCCTGGCCTGCTCGATCAAGGGCATTACAGGCGTGGCGGCGGCAGAAGCAGGGCGCTTCGAACAGGGCTAGCGGTACCGGCGTCTGTAAATGAATGCTGTGGCTTTCAGCGGCTACCCAGACGGTGGGCTCGCGCCTCAAGATAGTGCCTACTTCATCGCCTATTTCCCGCGTCATGATACTAAGATCAAGACTCTCCTGCGGCCGCTGCGAGAGTACCGAAGAGGGCGCGCAGTGGACATCTACATCCACCAGCGGCCACGCCTGGGAAAATGACTTTAAGATCCCAGGCAGAAAGCGCATTACATAATCATCCGGCACGCCAAGACGAACCCTGCCCACCATATCGGGCTGGCGCAACAGCGTCAGCGCTTCGCCCTGTAGCGATAAAATCTTGCGCGCATAGCCGAGCAGCGTATGCCCTTCACTGGTGAGCAGAAGCTGGCGATTCTGGCGAACAAACAGCGGACGCTGAATAACATCCTCTTCCAGGCGCTTCATCTGCATACTCACCGCCGATTGGGTGCGGTTCACCGTTTGTGCGGCGCGGGTAAACCCTCCTTGGTCAATGATGGCGACAAAGGTGCGCAATAACTCATGATCAATCGTAGGTAGCAGGGCCATGGACATCAATCCTATTGATGTAGCGCATAAGAAGTATTCGTTGGATTGATTCTAGACCCTGCTCAATACTTCTTTCAACACTTAATCACCGCACCTACTGAGGGCGGTGATCAAACTGAAAGAGGAGAAATTGAAATGGAGCGCTCACTAACATGCTGCCAAGCCATACAACATGAAATTGATAAATCTCATCAGGTATCGCCACGTTCCAGCAACGTAACATGGCGGGAGAGGTTCTATCGCTGGCGCCAACTTCGCCGGGAGCGCTATGCGCTGCGCGAGTTAAGTGACGACACACTTAAAGACATTGGCCTAAGCCGTGAGGACGTTCAGCGCGAATCTCATCGGCCATTTTGGGATGACCGTGGATGGCGTCGCTAATGCCTCAAGTCATGCCAGCCATGGCGGGTTTGTGATACCTTGTTGACACTTAAAAATGCTGCATGAGTTAGTTGCCATTTATGGATGTTAATCAGCGTATTATTTCCCGCCTAGCCACTGAACTTGGTGTGCGTCCCGAGCAAGTATCCGCCACGGTAGAACTGCTGGATGGCGGTGCCACCGTGCCCTTTATTGCCCGTTACCGTAAAGAAGTCACCGGCGCGCTGGACGATATCCAGCTGCGCCAGTTAGATGAACGTTTGCGCTATCTGCGCGAGCTGGAAGAGCGCCGCGCGGCGGTACTAGCGGCCATTGATGAGCAGGGCAAGCTGGACGCCACGCTGAAAGCCAGCATCGACGCCGCTGAGACCAAACAGCGTCTGGAAGATTTGTACCTGCCGTTTAAGAAAAAACGCCGCACCAAGGCGCAAATTGCCCGCGAAGCAGGGCTCGAGCCACTGGCAGATTCACTGCTTGCCAACCCAAGCCTCGACCCCGAAAGCGAAGCGGGAAAGTACCTGCGTCCGGCAGAAGGCGATATACCTGCCATCGAAGACGCCAAGGCCGCCCTGGATGGTGCCAAGCAGATTCTGATGGAGCGCTTTGCGGAAGACCCAGAACTGATCGGTCAGTTACGCGAACGTCTCTGGCAAGAGGGCGAGCTTAGCGCCCGCGTGCTGGAGGGCAAGCAGCAGGAGGGCGCTAAGTTCTCCGACTACTTCGAGCATGATGAGAAGCTCGCCAAAGCGCCGTCGCACCGCGCACTGGCAATGTTCCGGGCACGCAACGAAGGTGTTCTCAGCCTGTCGATTCGCCTGCCCGGCGAAGACGAGGCCCCCATTCACCCCGCCCAAGTTGCCATTGCCAAGCAGTTTGGCATTAGTGACCAGGGCCGCCCGGCGGATAAGTGGTTAAGTGAAGTCGTGCGCTGGACCTGGCGGGTAAAGCTCTACACCGCGTTAGAGACCGAACTGCTAGGCCGCCTGCGTGAACAGGCTGAGCTCACCGCCATTGAAGTGTTCGCCGCTAATCTTAAAGATCTGCTGCTGGCCGCGCCTGCAGGGCAGAAAGTTACCCTGGCCATCGATCCCGGCCAGCGCACCGGCTGCAAGGTCGCGGTGATCGATGCCACCGGTCAATTTCTCGATCACAGCACCATTTACCCACATGCACCACAAAATCGTTGGGACGAGTCGTTGGCCGAGCTGGCAAAGCTGGTCAAGCAGCATGGCGTTGAGCTGATTGCGGTGGGCAATGGCACCGCCAGTCGCGAAACTGACAAGCTGGCAGGCGAGCTGCTTAAGGCCCTGGCCCCCGCGCATCGTTTGAGCAAGGTGATGGTGTCTGAGGCCGGCGCATCGGTCTACTCCGCCTCTGAGTACGCCTCACGGGAAATGCCGGATCTCGACGTCACCGTCCGCGGTGCCGTCTCCATTGGCCGCCGTCTGCAGGACCCGCTGGCAGAGCTGGTTAAAATCGAACCTAAATCCATCGGTGTGGGCCAGTACCAGCACGATGTTTCCCAGGTACAGCTCTCCCGCAGCCTGGAAGTGGTGATTGAAGATTGTGTTAACGCCGTGGGCGTCGATCTCAATACCGCTTCCAGTGCGCTGCTCTCACGGGTAGCTGGCCTTAGCACGGCACTGGCGGAAAATATCGTTGCCCAGCGCAATGTCAAAGGCGCCTTCAAAAGCCGTAAAGAGCTGTTGGAAGTTAGCCGCCTGGGGGCCAAAACCTTTGAGCAGTGCGCCGGTTTCCTGCGTATTCATAACGCTGACAACCCCTTGGATGCCAGCGCCGTTCACCCGGAAGCCTACCCATTGGTAGAGCGCATCGCCAAGCAGAGTGGCCGTGAAGTAAGAGGTCTGATTGGCGATAGCACTGCGCTGAAAGCATTGAAGCCCGCCGACTTCGCCGATGAGCGCTTCGGGATACCCACGGTCAGCGATATTCTGAAAGAGCTGGATAAGCCTGGCCGCGACCCGCGCCCTGAGTTTAAAGCTGCCGAGTTCCGGGAAGGGGTCGAAACGCTAAAAGATCTCAAACTGGGAATGGTGCTCGAAGGCACCGTCACTAACGTTACTCACTTTGGCGCTTTTGTAGATATCGGTGTCCATCAGGATGGTTTAGTGCATATCTCAGCGCTATCGGATCGCTTTATCGATGATCCGCGCAGCGTGGTCAAAGCGGGGGATATTGTGACGGTTAAGGTGATGAGCGTGGATATACCTCGCAAGCGTGTCGGGCTATCAATGCGCCTGGACGACCAGCCGGAAACTGAAAACGATGCTAATAAGAGCAGTGGCTCGCCTACGGATCAGCACAGGGCGAATCGCCAACCGTCTCGGGGCCAGCGTAACAACGCAAAGCCTGCCGAAGCGCCAGCGCCTATGGGGGCATTAGGGGCCGCTTTGCTAAAAGCGCGTGGCGGCAAATAGTCGCGCGCCTTGAAAAATGCACGCTTGCCGCCATACTCTGTTTTCTATTTTGAGACAGCGATGATGGCGATGCCACCTGACTACACAAAGGCCCGTTCACAGCGGGCCTTACTAACAAGGAGTGTTCACCTTGCCTGAACCACTCACTGTGCCATCCGCGCTGACCGCGCAAGTCGAGCGCCTGCTACCCAGTGCGCGGCTTGGCCGGTTGGGCCGTCTACGGCGTGGGCTTGAAAAAGAGGGGCTGCGGGTTGACGCGAATGGCCACATTGCGCAAACGCCACACCCTTATGCGCTTGGTTCCAAGTTAACCCATCCGCATATCACCACGGATTACTCAGAGTCGCTGTTAGAGTACATCACGCCGGTGTATTCAGATCCCAGCGAAGCGCTGTGCTTCTTATCTGATCTGCACACCTTTACTTATCAGCACCTTGATCAAGAGTGGATTTGGCCGGGCAGTATGCCCTCCAGGCTATCTGGTAACGACAGCGTGCCGATTGCCGACTACGGCAGCTCGAATGTCGGCACCATGAAGCATGTTTACCGTAAAGGGTTAGACATGCGTTATGGCCGCATCATGCAGGCGATTGCTGGCGTTCACTACAACGTGTCGCTGCCGGATGATATGTGGCACGGCCTGCGTGAGCTGGAAAAAGCCACCAATATCCCCTTCAACGATTACCGCTCCACCCGCTATTTCGGCATGATTCGTCACTTCCGCCGCCATAGCTGGCTGCTGCTCTATCTGTTTGGTGCTTCACCGGCCATCGATAAAAGCTTTTTGCCTGAGGGTAAAAAAGTACCGGAAAAGCTGCAGTCGCTTAGCGACGACACCTACTATGCGCCCTATGCGACAACCCTGCGTATGTCGGATCTGGGCTATCAGAACAAGGTGCAGTCGCAGCTTAAAATTTGTTTCAACTCGTTGTCCAACTACGTCAATACGCTGCGCCATGCGATCTCTTCTCCATGGCTGGACTATGAAAAAATGGGCGTCAACGAGGAGGGTGAGTGGCGGCAGCTAAATGCCAATATTCTCCAGATTGAAAACGAGTACTACAGCGATATTCGCCCCAAGCGCGTCGCCAAGCACAATGAAACGCCCAGCCAGGCGCTTGAAGCCCGTGGGGTTGAGTACATTGAAGTACGCTGTTTGGATTTGAATCCCTTCGATCCCCTAGGCGTCACGGAAGAACAGATGCGCTTTGTGGATACCTTCTTGATGTGGTGCCTGCTCAGCGACAGCCCGTGGATTTCTGACGAAGAGTGCGACCGCTTAGACGATAACCGTCGCTGGGTGGTGGAACGCGGCCGTGACCCTGAGCTCACGCTCTATAACCATGGCCAATCCACTTCCGTGCGGGAGTGGGGCGAGCAAATCTTTGCTGAAATGGGCGAGGTTGCCCGGCTGTTGGATGCGGTCGAAGCGGGCACTCCGCATGCCGACGCGCTGGCAAGTCTTGCGCCCCGTTTGGCTGACCCCTCTTTAACGCCTTCCGCCCAAGTATTGGAACGGCTAAAAGAGAACGGTGGCTCACTGAGCGACTTAATGCTCAGCCTGGCCAAAGAGCAGGCGGAGCAGTTAAGAGCGGCCCCCATGCAGCGCTGTCGTGATGCACTCCTGGCGCAGTTGATTGAAACCTCGCATCAGCAGCAGCATGATATCGAAGTTGCAGATCCGCAGACCTTTGAAGAGTTCTTACAGGCATACTTTACCAAAGCGCGTGAATCGCGGGCTTTATCGGCGCTACCACCTGAGGAACATCAATGATCTTGTACTCTTTCCGTTCGGCAGCGCTGGCCGGGTTAGCCTTTTGCGTGCTAATGATGGCCGTGGCCCTTGGCCTTGAACATATTGGCGGCCTCCACCCCTGCCCGCTATGTGTCTTCCAGCGTGTCGCGGTGATCGCGGCGGGCATCGTATTCGCCATTGCCGCTATTCACAGCCCGGCAGGACGCATCGGTAAGGCTATTTATGCACTGCTATCGCTCAGCGCTGTGGGCGTGGGTGCGTTTATCGCCGGGCGTCATGTTTGGCTGCAAAGCCTGCCCGCCGATGAGGTCCCATCCTGTGGCCCAGGGCTCGATTACATGATGGATATCCTGCCCATGCAGGATGTCGTGGCCATGGTGCTAACCGGTTCAGGCGAGTGCGCCGAGATCGATTTTGTTTTATTGGGACTCTCACTGCCCGCCTGGACCTTCATTGGCTTTGCGATCCTGGCGATCGTACCGCTGCGTCAGCTATGGTTAGTCGTCCGTCAAAAATAGCGTTAAGCGAGTTACTTCATCAGTCGTCTGGGTAGAAGGAGTGCGCCATGCTTTATCAACACTTTGCGACTCAAGAAGAGATCGATCGCGCCTACGACCCGATGATAGGTCGAGACCCGATGGTGTTGGTAAAGGAGTGGCGTGAACGCAGCGAGGCATCACGGGCACGCCACGGCGCAGGTCTTAAAGTAAGTCTTGATCTGCCTTATGGACCTTCGCTTGCTGAACGTATGGATGTTTTTCATGCCGATGCACCTAATGTCGATAACCCGCAAGCCCCCGTACATGTGTTTTTCCACGGCGGCTACTGGCGCTCGCTGAGCCATCGCGAATTTAGCTTTATCGTCGATGACTTGGTCAAAGCGGGAATCACCGTGGCGGTGGTCAATTACGCTCTCTGCCCCCAGGTACGCTTTAGCGAAATTGTCCGTCAGGCTCAGGCAGCGGTGGCCTACGTCTACAGAAATGCCGCTGAGCTAGGTGTTGATCCTGAGCAGTTGAGTATTTCAGGCCACTCGGCAGGCGGGCATCTCTGCGCCATGCTGATGTCAACGGACTGGGAGGGCGCTTTTGGCCTACCTGGCGATATCATTCGTGGGGCGCTGTGCGTTAGTGGTTTATACGATTTGCGACCCTTCCCCTGGTCGTGGCTACAACCAAAACTGCAGCTTAACGGGCGTGATGTGCAGGAGTTCAGTCCGCTGTGGCTGCCGTGCCGGGTGCCGGGAGCAATCAAGCTGGCAGCAGGGGAGTTGGAGTCAGATGAGTTTGCGCGGCAAATGAGTGCCTATGGCGAGCATGTGGCTCAGGCTTCAAACCAGCAGGGCCAAACCATCACCCAGCACCTGCTTCCAGACGTGGACCACTTCTCGATCCTTGAGCACTATCTTAATGATGGTTATTTCTTGAAGTGGATCAAAGGGTTTCACGGTTTATAACAGCGCCTTAGCTCTGAGTGGAACGCAATAGCCTTCCGCGGGGGCGCTGTGAACCCATCCCTGGGCGCTACTTTCGCCATCTGACCGCCATGGATGGCGGAAATGCCGGAATTGTCGGGAACACTTTCCGGCCATGGCGAAAGACCCCCGCTGCAGGCTATTCCGTTCTCGTGCTTAGTGTTATCTCTCAGTAAGCCATTTTATACAGCCGGAATCACCGCCGTTGCTTCGATTTCCACCTTGGCCTGATCTTCCACAAGCCCCGCCA
>NZ_REBQ01000171.1 GCF_007692655.1 Halomonas sp. | reverse complement strand
TGTAGCGAGCCACTATTGGCGAAAAGCATTTCGCTCAGTCACAATGGCTTTCAATTTATTGCCTAGCACGAGACAGTTTACAATTTAATGTTTAACTCCCAGTGATTTGCAACTCGGTTATTGCCTGATTTTACTCATTGATTCCTCGTTGCATGCTGATATTTACTTACCTCGTTTTACACAAAGGAACTCAACCTATGTTTGTGGTTATTTTTGGTCGTATGTCATGCCCGTTTTGCGTTCGTGCAAAGCATCTCGCCGAACAATTGGAAAAAGCTGGAAAAATCGAAGGCTACCGTTATATCGATATGCTGGCAGAGGGCGTTACAAAAGAAGACATTGCCAAAACGGCAGGCAAACCCATTCACACGGTACCTCAGGTGTTTGTTGATCAAACGCACGTGGGTGGCTTCACGGAATTTGACAAATTCGTACGCGAGAAACAATTAATTGCCATGTAGGCTCAACGTTTATTCGTTAGGCCCTGCTTTACACAAGCCGTTAACAGCCGTTGAACCCTTATTTCGCCTGCATGCCTATACTTCAAATTTATTTGACGGTTCACGCTAGGGTGTTCCGGGATAGGGCAAGGAGTTCAACATGCAGCGTCAGGAGTTTGTTCAGCAGTTATGGCTCGACTATGTTCATACCCACCCCGATATTGGCGGGTTAAGGCTGTGGCCGCTTTCTGCCGCTGCTGAGTACCTAACGCTTGTCACGCTGAACCATGGCCCATTTTCGGCGATGGCGCTCACCGGCAATTTAGCGCATATGGGCTATCGTCCTATCAGTCGATACGCCATGGCCGACAAAGGCTTGTTGATACATCTCCTCGCACCCAATGATGGCAGCAGTTGGTTAATACTGGCTGAACTGCAAATTGGCACCCTATCAAAAGCCCCTCGAGAAGCTATCGAAGATCTGGTACGTCAAGCCCACCCACAGGATTGCAAAGGGCACAACCTGCTTTGCCGCGGCCGACCATGGCCTATGCCGTCATGGTCACTTTACCAGCAGTTGCAGCATGCCCATCCACTCGCAGCGTGGCTTGCGGTGATGGGCCCCCGCTTGCATCACGCCGGATTCGACTGCGCACGATTAGGAGAGCCTTTGCAGACACTCGATCAACAACTTAGTCAAGTCGGCATGTCGAGCTTGGACGGGCAACAAAATGGCGTTTTTGCAGTATCAACGCTGCTGGATCACCGCTTTTACCCTACCACCCCACAAAAAACGGTATTTAGCGATGGTGATGAGCATCGACTCTGCTTGGGTGGTTTATCCCTCGTGCAGAGGCACGTAGGAGATAATTCCGAACGCATCGCCGAAGTCCTGCTGCCTGTCCATACCCGCTGCGAGATGGCGTGATACGCTTTTAAACTGTTTGACGTTTAGTGCGCATCACCGCCATTTCATTAGCCGTGTTGCAACAACAGCGTAGACGCTATTCAGCGTCAAAGGTCATTTCAGGCACGTGGTCTGGCACGATGAGCTTGCCCGCCGTTTTTTCCATAATTTCTTCAACACTCACTCCGGGTGCACGCTCTTTGAGAATAAAAGCGCCATCCTTGATTTCCAAATAGGCCAAGTCCGTTAACACACGGTTAATACAGCCAGCGCCGGTCAGCGGCAATTCACATTTCTCAAGCAGCTTGGATTCGCCATGTTTGGATGCATGGGTCATGGTGCAAATTATGTTCTCAGCACCGGCCACCAGATCCATCGCGCCGCCCATCCCTTTAATTAACTTACCGGGGATCATCCACGACGCAATATTGCCGTGCTGATCTACCTCGAAAGCCCCCAGTACGGTCAAGTCCACGTGACCGCCGCGAATCATGGCGAATGATTCTGCGGAAGAAAAGATCGCCGCACCGGGGCGAGCCGTCACAGTTTCCTTGCCCGCATTAATCATGTCTGAATCGAGTTCATCTTCGGTGGGATAACGCCCCATGCCCAGCAAGCCATTTTCAGACTGCAGCATGACGTCAATACCGTCGGGGATGTAATTGGCCACAAGCGTGGGGATGCCGATACCCAAATTGACGTAAAAGCCATCTTCAAGTTCGCGGGCAACGCGCTGGGCCATCTGTTCTCGTGTTAAAGCCATGGTGACTTCCTCTTGTTGAATTGCTAAATGAGCAGCTAGTGAGTCGTTTGAAAAGTAGGTGGCTTAACTGCGCACCGTGCGTTTTTCGATACGTTTTTCAAACGAGCCTTGGATAATCCGATCCACGTAAATACCTGGCGTATGGATCTGGCTAGGCTCAAGCTCTCCCGGCTCAACAATCTCTTCAACTTCCACCACGGTTATTTTTCCAGCGGTGGCGGCCATGGGGTTAAAGTTTTGCGCCGTATGACGATACATAACGTTGCCGTAACGATCCGCCTTCCAGCCCTTCACAATGGCGAAGTCACCTACAATAGCTTCTTCTAAAATATAGTGGCGCCCATTGAATTCACGAACTTCTTTACCATCACCAATGGGCGTGCCGTAACCTGTGGCGGTGTAAAAGGCGGGGATACCCGCACCACCGGCGCGCATTTTTTCAGCCAGCGTACCCTGAGGCGTTAACACCACCTCAATTTCATCGTTAAGCATTTGCTTCTCAAACAAGGCGTTCTCGCCTACATAGGAGGCTAGAATCTTCCTAATTTGGCGATCTTCGAGCAGTATGCCCAAGCCAAATCCATCAACACCGCAGTTGTTGGAAACCACGGTAAGGTCATCAACACCTCGCCGTTTGATTTCAGCTATCAGGTTTTCTGGGATGCCGCATAGACCGAAGCCGCCAGCAATGACGGTCATGCCGCTCTCGATGCCTTCCATTGCCTCTTCGTAAGAAGCTACTCGTTTATCGAATCCTGCCATTGTGATGCCTCACGTTGTTGTCATTGGTGGATGTTATCGCTGATGCGTGCTGTCGATAATGCATGAACTGTGTCTTTCACTAGGGTCAGTGTTGTGCCAGATGATATATTTGTTAAGTTTGTTTTTTTTATCAATTTATTTGAAAAATTAATAAAAGGCAGTTTATGACGGTTAAACAGCTACGCGCCTTTCTGGCGGTTGCCCAAACGCTGAGCTTTACCCAAGCCTGCGAGCGGCTGCATTTATCGCAGCCTGCTCTTAGCCTAGCAATTAAAGGGCTCGAAGAGTCGCTTGGCGGTAAATTATTAATTCGCAGCACTCGCAGCGTCAGGCTAACGCCGGAGGGCGAGTCGCTACTCCCCCTGGCAAAACACTTGCTCGCCCAGTGGGATAACACTGAAGAACGGCTGCGTCAGCGTTTCACACTTCAGCTTGGTCGTCTTAGCGTCGCGGCCATGCCTGCTTTTGCGTGTAATTTACTGCCTGGGGCACTGGTCAAGTTTCGCCAGCAATACCCCAAAATCAACGTCACCGTGCACGATGTTATCAATGAAGAAGTGACAGAAATGGTACGTTCCCGTCAAGTAGAAATGGGGATTGCCTTTTCCCCCGAAGGCACCGGCAGCCTGCTATTTACCCCTCTTTTTGAAGATCATTTTGTGGCGGTGGTTCCTCCTACGTCACCGCTACTTCAATCACCACTGCTATATTGGTCAGCACTTCTCGAACACGACTTTATTACCCTTCAGCGCCCTTCTATGGTGAGGCGATTACTCGAGCAAGAGCTACGCAAGCAGGATATGGAGCTGCCGGTGGCTTTTGAAAGCCATCAGCTTTCCACCGTTGGCAGGATGGTTGCCGACGGCCTTGGGGTGAGTGCAGTGCCTTCTATGTGTATCCGCCAAATGCATGAACTAGGCGCGCGCTGCATACCGTTAACGGCGCCCGCTGTCTCATGCCGCGTTGGCATTTTAACCCAACAAGAACTGTCAGTTGCCGCCCATGCGCTGCGCACCGTCTTGCTCCAAACCGTGCAAGCGCCATCGTTACCGGTTAGCTAAAACAATATCAACATCATGAAGAAGCTCGGTTTATACTGGGCATGGTGGCTATGATCCATTAGCATTCCGTATTAATAGCTATTCGTCTGACGGTAAGGAAATGTGGTATGCCAATTTTCAAGGGGCTTGTCAGCGCACTCCTGCTGACGCTCAACACGCTGGTCTGGGGTGTACCTCTTATTCTATTGACGGTGTTGAAAGTCATTGTGCCGGGACAGCGGCTCAAGCAAAGGGTGCTCCAAGGACTAAATGGTATCGCCCTTAATTGGATTGGTTTTAATCTGTGGTGGATGCGGCATTGGCTGAAACCCAATGTACACATTAGCTCGCCGGACAACCTGAGTCCTCAGCAGTGGTGGCTGGTGATCTCCAACCATCGTAGCTGGACCGATATTTTTATGCTGCTTATGGTTTTACATCGGAGAATCCCCATGCCGCGCTTTTTTTTAAAGCGCCAGTTAATTTGGATTCCCATTGTAGGCTTGGCTTTTTGGGCGCTGGAGTTCCCCTTTATGCGCCGCTTTAGTCGTGAACAAATCGCTAAAAATCCTAAGTTGGCCGCCATTGATCGCAAAGCCACTGAGCGTATGTGCCAGCGGGCGCGTAACGCGCCGATTGCGATTTTTAACTTTGTGGAAGGTACCCGTTTCAGCGTCGCTAAACGTGACGCCCAGCAAAGTCCTTATCGCCACTTGCTGCGCCCTAAAGCAGGCGGGGTAGCACAGGTGCTAAGCCTACTGGGTGACAAGTTGGATGGTATCCTTGATGTCACCATCAGCTATGCCAATCCGTCCCCCACCTTTTGGGGATTTTTGTGTGGTAAAGAAGGCCCCATCACGCTGCATGCACGGCGACTGGATATTCCTCAGTGGATGTACGCAACAGACAACCACGACGAAAAGCAGCATAAGGAACGTTTCCATACATGGATCAACTCACTCTGGCTGGAAAAAGATGGCCTATTGGATGGCCAAACCGATCACGACTAGCAGGAGTGCTTAGCTGTTGCCTACTGGCCAGTATCATGGTCGGCTGTGCCAGCGCTCCTCAATCGTCATCTCAGCGTGCAGCAGCCCCAAGCACCAGCCAGCAGTTGGGCGGAGATTGGGTACAAGTACAGCGTGGCGACACCCTAGGCCAGTTGGCAGCCCGCGCCAACGTGCCTTTAGAACGCTTACAGCGCTTTAACCCCGGCGTGGATGCCCGTCGCCTGGAGGTTGGTCAGCGCCTGTTGATTCCTACCCAGCAGGAGCGGGCGCCATCTGGGGGGCCCTACCGCTATCAAATTCGCCCCGGCGATACCTTTTCAAGTATCGCTCGGCATTTCGGTAGCACCAGCGGACGAATCCAGAGCGCCAACCCCGGCACGTCGCCCACTGGCCTAAGAGTGGGCCAGGTCATCAGTGTGCCGCTGAGCGGCTCTGCAGCACCTAGAGCGGCAAGCACTGGCAGCGCAAGTCAACCCGCGGCGGCGCCAACCGCCAGCGCGCCTAGCCAAGCACTGCCCGCCTCTGCCCGTCGCTGGCCCTGGCCGCTGGAAGATTACCGCGTAGTGCGTCGCTTCGGAGCGGATAGCCGTGGCACGCTGCAGCCCATGCTACTGGCCACTCAGGCAGGTGCTCGTGCTAAGTCCGTCGCCCCCGGTGAAGTGCGCTTTGCTGATGGCATGCGCCAGCTAGGCGAAGTGGTGATCGTGCACCACGCGGATAACCTACAAACCGTCTATGCCCTTTGTGAGCGTATTTTGGTCAGCGTAGGTCAGCAGGTCAGCACGGGTGACGATCTTTGCGAAGTTGGTCAGAGCGATTCAACCCAGCGTTACGATTTGCTGTTTGATTTGCGTCAAGGGGGCAAGCCCATCGACCCCAGGCAGGTACTGCGCTAGGCCCTGCCAGAACCCGGCCGTTAAACATACCGCCCCAGCTATTGTCAGGGGGCGGTATGTTAATGGAGTTGGGTGTCAGCGACAGTGCGAGAGTGGCAGCTAGCCGCGATAGTAGCCAGGTTTTACAAACGGCGTCGGGGTCACCACCATAGGTAGCTGCTTACCACGCACCACGGCGAACACGGTGCTTTGCGATGATTCAAACTCGCGGCTAACATACCCCATCGCCACCGGTTTACCGACACTTGGACCAAAGCCACCCGACGTTACCACCCCTACTTCGTTACCCGCCTCATCGACCAGGCGCGCCCCTTCACGTACCGGCGCGCGACCATCGGCGACAAGCCCAACACGCTTGCGTGAGTGGTCCTTGATATCAATTTGATGAAGGATAATGTCCGCACCTGGAAAACCACCTGCACGCTCGCCGCCATGACGGCGTGGCTTGCCAATCGCCCAGATAAGCCCTGCTTCCACCGGGGTAGTCTGCATATCCATATCGTGACCATACAAACATAGCCCCGCTTCCAGTCTCAGCGAGTCTCGTGCCCCCAAGCCTATCGCTTCTACCTCGGGCTCTGCTAGCAGCAGCTCAGCCAAGGCCTCACAGGCGTCTGCCGCCACAGAAATCTCGAAACCATCTTCGCCGGTATAACCACTTCGACTTACCCACACCTCATGCCCAGCAACGGTGAAGCGGCCATGCTGCATAAAGACAAGTTCGCAGGCTTCAGGGCAAAGCCGTTGCATGACATCACGTGCCTGCGGCCCTTGAAGCGCCAGCAAACCACGGTCTAACGGCTCAATGTCATGCGTGGAGGCTAAATTTAACCGCAAATGGGCTAAATCCTGATCTTTACAAGCAGCATTCACCACCAAATAGAAGTGGTCGCCTGCGTTGACGACCATCAGGTCGTCAATAATGCCGCCGTCGACGCTGGTGAAAATTCCATACCGCTGAGCGCCCTTCTCAAGCCCTACTAAATCTGCGGGTATTAAGGTTTCAAGCGCTTCTGCAACGTTTTCGCCGGAAACGATTATTTGTCCCATATGCGACACATCGAACAACCCGCATCGTTGACGGGTATGTTCATGCTCTTTTTTTACCCCCAGAGGATACTGCACCGGCATATCATAGCCTGCAAAAGGCACCATCTTAGCTTCAAGCTTGCGATGTAAAGCGTGCAACGGCGTTTGCTTCAATTCAGTCATGGGGGCGTTCCTCACTTTAAAAGTAATCGCTTATAAAAGAGAACGGGAAGCCACTTAACAAGTGCCTTCCCGACTCTATATGGTTCATTATTCCTCTACAGCGCATGTTAACGCACTGAGAACGTTATTGGTCGTGGTTCAGCTCTTCACCGGGTAGTACTTCTTTACCGTCGAAATAATCCTTGGTCAATTTAAAGACTACCGGCGAAAGCAGTGCCAAAGCAATCAAGTTAGGAATGGCCATCATGGCATTGAAAGTGTCTGCCATTAACCAAATAAACCCTAGCTGAGCAATCGCTCCCAACGGGATCGCCAGTACGAACAGCACCCGATAGATCATGATAGAGCGTGTGCCGAACAGGAACTGGCAGCACTTTTCACCATAGAATGACCAGCCAAGAATGGTAGT
>NZ_REBQ01000118.1 GCF_007692655.1 Halomonas sp. | reverse complement strand
GCCCATACTGGCGCACCAAATGTTAAACCAAGCGCGCTGGCGGCTAGTGCCAGTGATGAAGGTCGTTTTGTTTGCGTATCGCGCATGTGATCTCCCTAAGCAACCGTGATGTAAGTTCGTTATGTAAGTGCATGACCATCGGGCCATCCAGAACTAAGCTGTTGTGTACTAAGACGCAAAAAGCGCCGCTGGGTTTCACCAGCGGCGCGACTTCCACGCTTATTGCATAATTGTGACCCGCACCAAGCGGTTAGTGGCCAACAGGAGGCGGCGCAAGTACTTCTCGCGCACCGTTAGTCCCCATTGACGTAACAACGCCAGCGCCTTCCATTGCATCGACCAAGCGGGCTGCCCGGTTATAGCCAATTTTAAAGCGCCGCTGCACGGCCGAAATAGAAGCCTTGCGCGTTTCAGTGACGAACTGCACGGCTTCATCGTAAAGCGCGTCTTGCTCGGCGTCGTCACCATCGACCCCTTCGGCTTCAAGGCCCGTGAGGGCATCAGCCGAGACACCGCCCGAGAGAATCTCTTCAATATACTCCGGCGCACCCCGGCGCTTCCAATCGTCGACGACCCGGTGTACTTCGTCGTCATCCACAAAGGCACCGTGGATTCGGTTCGGCGGCCCAGACCCTGCAGGCAAATACAGCATATCGCCATGCCCGAGAAGGCTTTCGGCGCCCCCCTGGTCGAGAATGGTACGTGAATCAATTCTCGATGAGACCTGGAACGCCATGCGTGACGGAATGTTGGCCTTGATCAGGCCCGTCACTACATCCACAGAGGGACGCTGGGTAGCAAGAATCAAATGGATACCGGCGGCGCGGGCTTTTTGCGCTAGACGGGCAATGAGCTCTTCCACTTTTTTACCGACGATCATAAACATATCGGCAAATTCATCGATCACCACAACGATATAGGGCAGCTTCTCCAGCACTGGGTGAGGTTGATGCACTTCCCAGGGCTGGGGCTCCCACAGTGGGTCTGCCACTTGGGCACCGGCGCGTTCGGCTTCATCCAAACGACCATTGAAACCGGCTATATTACGCACCCCCATGGCCGCCATTAGCTTATAGCGGCGCTCCATTTCGGCGACACACCAACGCAGGCTGTTAGCCGCCTCTTTCATGTCCGTCACTACGGGGGCCAGCAAGTGCGGAATACCGTCATAGACGGACAGCTCTAGCATTTTCGGATCGACCATAATGAGCTTTAGCTCACTGGGCTTGGCTTTCAGCAACATCGAGATCAGCATGGCGTTGACGCCCACCGACTTGCCTGACCCGGTAGTACCCGCCACTAACAGATGCGGCATCTTGCCAAGATTGGCGACCACAGGGCTACCGCCAATATCCTGGCCCAGCGCCATGGTAAGCGGCGAGGTCTCTTGCTGGTAGCGGTCCGAGTCGATGACTTCACGTAGCCGGATCATGGCGCGGTTGGGGTTAGGTATTTCAATCCCCACCGTCGGGCGCCCTGGAATAACTTCTACCACGCGCACGCTTTTCACCATGAGTGAGCGGGCCAAGTCTTTAGCCAGATTGCTGATCTTGGAAACTTTCACCCCAGCAGCAGGCTTAATCTCAAAACGCGTAATCACCGGTCCAGGCCAGGTATCAACGACTTCCGCTTTGACACCGTACTCGCGCAGCCTTACCTCAAGTAGCTCTGCCATATCGGCCAACTGCTGATCGGTATAGTTCGGCTGGTGCGGCTCTGCAGGTGTCAGTAGCTGCAGGCTGGGCACATCGCCTTCCGGCTCGTCCATGGTTTCAAAAGCAGGCCGTTGGCTCTGCAAGTGCTCCACGGTCCAAAGCGCGGGCCCCTCGTCCGTTTCAGGTGTTTGCACATCCGGCGAGAAAGTTGGCTCTTGGCGGGCTACCGGTGCTGGTTTGGGTGGTATGTCGTCCACCTCTTCATCGTCCCATACGGGCTCAGGGACGACCTCAGCCACACGCTCTGGGGCACGTTCAGGTTCAGACTTATGTTGAGATTCAGGTTCAGAAGAGCGCTCAGGCGCCCAGGCAGCTAGTTTATGCTCGCCGAGCCGTGGCTCACTGCTAGGTGGTTCGATATCGCGGTTATTAAGCTCTGTGGTAAGTGACGGCTCACTCCGGCGCTCAACAGGCGATTTCGGGCCGTGCTCTTTCTCAACAGAAGCTTCGTCACTAACAAAAAAGTTACCGGTAGCGGACGCTGGCGCTGAGTCCTGACGCGACGCACGAAGGGGAAAGGAGGCAACCTCTTCGTTGGGCTCATCAACGGGCTCAGGTTTTACTGTTGACGCCTCATCTTGCACAAAAGCGTTTTCACGCGGTGCTTTTGGCACAAACGGGTGAGGCGCCTTGTATTCAACCTCTTCGCTTTCGTCAGTTTCAGCTTCGTCCGTTGCTTTCAGCGGTGCAGGATTGGCAGCCGCCGGAGTTTCAGCCGTCGCCGCCACGTCAGGCTTAGGGGGCACATGCTTATTACTTGAAAACGCAGCGGCTTCCCAAGGAATAGAGGTATCCGTGGTCTCTTTATCGCCCTGATGACCAGGACGAGTTGAATCATCATCTTCACTGCTGGAAAGCGGCACAGAGAAACCTGGCTCTCGCCGCTCACGACCTCCTGCGCTCTTACTGACAGGCTCTGCAGCGGGTTTAACGCCAGCAGGTGCCGTTTCAGGCTTAGGTTGAGGTGCCACCCTAGGCTCTGGAGCAGGCTTGGGTTTAGCAGCCGCGCGCTGCGCCGCTCGCATGCTGCGTGCCTTTCGACGGGCCGATAGCCAGCCGCCTAGGCGGCATATTCGCTTACCGACTTCATCTGCCACCTGTAACCATGACATGCCGCTAAACAGCGGAAATCCGCTTAAAATCAGCGCCGCTGCAATCAAACCAACGCCACCACTGCCCACTAATGGTTTTAGCGCCGCCACTAAACCTTCACCCAAAATCCCCCCAGAGGCATAGGGCAAAATGCTTTCGGGGTGATAGAAATGTAAGGCACCCAACATGGTGGTACCGAATATCAGTAGCACTAACCCGCCGGCATGTACGGCAATTGCCACCGGGTCAAGCTCAAAGCGTACCTGACGCGAGCGAATCAGCCACCAAGCGGCGAAGCCAAACATACCCGGCCACCACAGCGCACTGGCACCCAGCAGTGAATAGAGAACATCTGCCAGCCATGCACCGACCTGCCCCATCCAGTTACGAACATCCGTTTCCGGCCCCTGATACGACCAGCCCGGATCTGAAGGGTGATAACTAAACAACGCTAATAATAAGAAAACACATAGCGCAAGCAAAATCACCACGACACCTTCGCGCACTGAGCCTTGCAGGCGCAGTCCAAAACGGCGAGCTTTATCTTTCGCGGCGTTAACACGCGCTGAGGAGCCCGACGTGGGTGTTTGGCCCGTCTTACGCTGCGTTCGCTTGTTTACTGCTTTATTCACTTTCAAGCGACTCTCCCTTTACACCTCAATGGCGTCTTTAATCCACTTGCGAGTTTGCATGATACCGAGCATCCTTCTGCCGTCACAGAGCTTCCAACTCAGCGACCAATATAAGAACGTCGTAACGAACGTAGCAACAGGAGCAAGTCATGCTACCTTGGCTTTCCTCGCCACATCCTAACTTTCCATCCACGAATACGGCCCTGGACTCACCTAACGGCCTGTTGGCAGCCGGTGGAGAGCTGTCGCCCACCTGGCTGGTGGAAGCCTATCGGCGCGGCATTTTTCCATGGTACAGCGACGACGACCCAATTTTATGGTGGAGCCCAGACCCGCGCATGATACTCCTACCTGAGCAATTTAAGCAGCGCCGTAGCCTTACCAAGCGATTACGCCATGGTGGCTTTCATGTCACCCTGGATCAACACTTTGAGCAAGTTATCCAAGCCTGTGCCGAACCACGTGGTGAAGACACTGGCACTTGGATTACCAACGAGATGCAGGAAGCCTACTGCCTGTTACATGCCCACGGTATTGCCCACAGTATTGAAGTCCACCAGGACGGGCAATTGGTCGGCGGCCTTTACGGGCTCGCCATGGGGGCCGTTTTTTTTGGCGAGTCGATGTTTTCCCGCGCCCCCGATGCCTCAAAAATAGCTCTGGCACACCTTGCCAGAGCCATGCATGCCCAGGGTGGCAAACTCATCGATTGCCAAATGCATACTCCTCACTTAGCCAGTTTGGGCGCTATTACAGTCGCTCGTGAGTCATTCATCAACTATCTTAATAACTGGTTGCCAGATGAGGCGTTTACACTACCTTTATCAGCAGATGTGGCACCCATGGTTCCCGCGTCGCCCTGGCTCAATGCAATTGCCGCCCAGGGCAACGCATATTGATTAACGTACTGTGCTTCAATCAGGAGGCAAGCCGTGAGTAGTAACACTCCGCGTCGCCCGGTGCGGGATCTGCGCTTCTTCCTTACCGTGCCTCATGCCTGCAGCTATCTTCCTGGCAGGGAAGCGACAACACTGTTTCTAGACCCCCAGGAGTCTCCTGTACCAGGAGTATATGACTCGTTAGCCCTGTTAGGGTTTCGTCGCAGCGGGCGTCATCTTTATCGCCCCCACTGCGAAGGGTGCAATGCTTGCCGCTCGGTACGCATCCCCGTCAGTCACTTTACGGCCAACCGCACTCAGCGCAAGGTCTGGCGCCGCAACGAAGATATTAGCATCCGGGTGGTGCCTGCTCACTTTTCGCCCCAGCATTATGCACTTTACGCTGAGTATATTCGCCTACGCCACGCCGACGGTGATATGTATCCCCCTAGTCGAGAGCAGTACCGCACCTTTCTTACCCTTGATGAGCCCTATGCACATCTAATGGAAATGTACCTTGACGAAGAGCTGGTTGGCGTTGCCGCCTTTGATCAATTAGAGCATGGCCTGTCAGCGATCTACACCTTCTATGCCGTCAGCGAAGCGCTTGATAAACGTTCGCTAGGAACTTTTGCCATTCTTCAACTGATTGAGCTCAGCCGAAAAAAAGCACTACCACACCTGTATTTAGGGTATTGGATCGAAGAGTGCCGTAAGATGCGCTACAAACAAGCGTTTGCGCCGCTGGAAATACTTGATGGGCGCCATTGGCGGCCGCTAATTCGCTAATCGTGCCAGCTTTTTTGCCTTGACGGCGGGCTTGCGGCACAATATAGCGCTGTTTCTTGAGCGCTCGCCTAGCGGCACTTAAATTTTGATGTAGTGTTAGCTTACTAGCGCTTACATTGCTAACGAACAGTCTACTAACTCATAAGTGAGGAAATGCCTATATGGCACGCGAAGATCATATTGAAATGGAAGGCGTTATCGTCGATACCCTTCCGAACACCATGTTTCGTGTTGAGCTGGAAAACGGTCACGTTGTGACTGCTCACATCTCAGGAAAGATGCGTAAAAACTATATCCGCATCCTCACCGGAGACAAGGTAAAAGTTGAGCTAACACCTTACGACCTCTCCAAAGGCCGTATCGTCTACCGTTCGCGCTAAGCCGCTCGCGCGGTGGCGTCGGTCACGGCAATTCGACCGTTCACTGTCAAAGCTGTGCACTGTAAATGACAACGCCCCGTCGAAGACAGGGCGCTGCGTTTAGCTATTACCAGCTTGATTCAAGCGGCCTTGGCGCCCTATTCAGGGCGCGTCGGCCATTTCAATCTCAGTAGCAAGGTGAAGTTCACCCTCTTCCAAGCTAACGTGAACAATACCGCCCTGCTCTGCCAACTCGCCAAACAGAATCATCTCGGCTAATGGCTTCTTCAGCTTCTCTTGAATGAGGCGCGCCATTGGGCGTGCGCCCATATCAGGATCGTAGCCCTTATCCGCCAACCAATCCCGCGCCATATCGTCCACTTCCAGCTGTACACGCTTCTCATCCAGCTGCGCCTGCAGTTCGATCAAGAACTTGTCGACAACGTTGCGCACCACAGAGACCGGCAGCGCATGGAACTGAATAATGCCATCCAAGCGATTGCGGAATTCGGGTGAGAAGGTGCGGCGAATCACTTCCATTGCGTCGGTGGAGTGATCCTGGTGCTGGAAGCCAATTGAACGGCGCGACGCCTGCTCGGCACCAGCGTTGGACGTCATGATCAAGATAACGTGACGGAAGTCGGCTTCACGTCCGTTGTTATCCGTTAAGCGACCGTGGTCCATGACCTGCAACAGCAGGTTAAAGACTTCAGGGTGCGCCTTCTCAATCTCATCCAACAACAGCACACAGTGTGGCTGCTTGGTGACTGCTTCGGTTAACAGGCCACCCTGGTCGTAGCCCACATAGCCCGGAGGGGCACCAATCAAGCGCGACACGGTGTGGCGCTCCATGTACTCGGACATATCAAAGCGCACCAGCTCAATGCCCATAATATGAGCAAGCTGCTTGGCCACTTCGGTTTTGCCCACGCCCGTTGGCCCTGCAAACAGGAAGCTACCGACAGGTTTGTCAGGCGATTTAAGCCCCGCCCGCGACAGCTTAATCGCAGCAGAAAGGCTATCAATCGCTTCATCCTGCCCGAACACCAACATTTTCAAGTCACGATCAAGCTTCTCAAGCAGCTTGCGATCCGAGCTTGAAACGCTCTTCGGCGGAATACGTGCAATGGAGGCTACCACGGCTTCCACTTGCTCAACGTCGATCGTTTTCGCGCGCATTTCAGGCGGCAGAAGACGCTGGTGGGCACCGGCCTCGTCAATCACATCAATCGCCTTGTCCGGCAGGAAGCGATCATTGATGTAGCGATCTGCGAGACGCGCGGCACTCTCAAGCGCACCGTCGGTGTATTTCAGCTCATGGTGCTCTTCGAAGCGTGAGCGCAATCCTTTGAGAATTTTAATGGTGTCATCCACAGATGGCGCCATGACATCCACTTTTTGGAAGCGGCGTGCCAAAGCACGATCTTTCTCAAAGATGCCGCGGAACTCTTGGAACGTGGTAGAACCAATGCAGCGCAGCTCGCCTGAGGAGAGCAGAGGCTTGAGCAAGTTAGATGCATCCATGACGCCGCCAGATGCGGCACCAGCGCCAATCACCGTGTGAATCTCATCGATAAATAGAACCGCGTTGGGCTGTTTGCGCAGCTCACTCAGCAGGCTCTTGAGACGTTTTTCGAAATCACCGCGATATTTAGTGCCGGCCAGCAGTGCGCCCATATCCAGCGAATAGACGACGGCATCGCCAATAACATCTGGCACGTCTTCTTCGACGATGCGCTTGGCCAAACCTTCTGCGATGGCGGTTTTACCAACGCCAGCTTCACCCACCAAGAGCGGGTTGTTTTTGCGCCGCCGAGCCAGGATTTGAACGACACGCTCAAGCTCATGATCACGGCCAATCAGCGGGTCGATTTTGCCCAGCCGCGCCTGTTCATTCAAATTGGTAGCGTAGCCCGTCAACGGATGTGCA
Source organism: Halomonas sp. (assembly GCF_007692655.1). Classification (GTDB taxonomy): domain Bacteria; phylum Pseudomonadota; class Gammaproteobacteria; order Pseudomonadales; family Halomonadaceae; genus Vreelandella. Next base: position 60,606 of record NZ_REBQ01000118.1, on the reverse strand, counting down.
GCGCCCTCATTGCCACCCTCTTCGCCCTCCTCACCCTCAGATGAAGAAGGTGAAGGGGCGGGTCCATGTCCGGCCACTTTAGAGATGCCGTGAGCAATGTAATTAACTGCATCAACCCGCGCAACGCTCTGCTGTTTGAGGAAATAAACCGCCTGACTTTCCTGCTCAGAGAAGATCGCTACTAATACGTTCGCACCAGTGACTTCGCTCTTACCAGATGACTGAACGTGGAATACCGCGCGCTGTAGAACACGTTGAAAACCGAGCGTTGGCTGAGTTTCACGATCGCCCTGCCCCTCTGGGATTAGCGGCGTGGTTGAGTTAATAAAATCCTGCAAATCGGACCGCAGCTTGTCGAGGTTAGCCCCGCATGCCTTCAGTACGTCCGCGGCTGAAGCATTGTCCAGCAATGCTAGCAGCAGGTGCTCAACGGTCATAAACTCATGGCGTTTTGAACGCGCCACAGTGAAGGCCGTGTTCAGGGTCATTTCAAGTTCTTTGCTCAGCATGGCAGTCCCCTTTTCGCTACTTCCTAGGGCATAACGCCACCAGGGCGTGCGTCGGATCAGTTTAGTCGACCGGCACTCTCAACATCGGGTACAAATGGCACGGTTGCAAGCCTCACCGCCAATTATTTCTCAACGTTTTTAATTGGCGGCCTCAATATCACTTATCAACGGGTGCTCACATTCCCGGGCATACTCATTTACCTGGTAACTTTTGGTCTCCGCGATATCCCGCGTAAACACGCCACAGGTGCCCTTTCCTTGGGTATGTACAGCAAGCATAACCTGAACGGCCGTCTCGCTGTCCATATTGAAAAAATCCTGTAGCACTTCAATAACGAATTCCATGGGTGTGTAGTCATCGTTATGGAGCACCACTTTATAAAGCGGTGGTTGCGCCAGCGCCGGTTCTGCTGACTGCACCGCCATATCACCATCTTCATCGGGCATATTTGGTCGTGTCATTCCCGCTTGCACGGGCAACACAGCCAGATAAGAACTCTCTTGATTAGACATAAGCAGCACGGTTGGTTATCTCGAGACTGACCGATAAAAACGTCTATGTAAATCATTCTACTGTTAAGACGCTAGCGACCAGCAAGGGTTCATAGAAAAATTAAAATATCACACTGCGAGATACAAAAACCCCCGCCCGCCAAGCGGACGGGGGTTGAAGGCCAAATCACAGCTGGAGACTATTAGCCCTTTGCGACCATGGCCAGCGTTTCGTTAAGGGTTTTGCTGGGGCGCATCACCTGACCAGCTAATTCTAGATCAGGGTGGAAATAGCCACGGATGTCGACTGGTTGCCCCTGAACGCTGTTGAGCTCATCGACGATAGTCGTCTCTTTAGCCTTAAGCGCTTCTGTTAAACGACCAAAGAGCGCTTTCATCTCGCCATCTTCATTCTGCTCAGCTAACGCTTCTGCCCAGTATAGCGCCAGATAGAAATGGCTACCGCGATTGTCAAGTTCGCCGACCTTTCTGGAAGGTGACTTATTGCTATCCAAGAACTTACCGTTCGCTTGATCAAGCGCTTTGGCCAACATTTTCGCACGGGCGTTATCGAAAGTGCTTCCCAGGTGTTCAAGAGAGGCCGCCAACGCCAGGAACTCACCCAGCGAATCCCAGCGCAGGTGATTCTCCTCCAGTAGCTGCTGGACGTGCTTGGGTGCAGAGCCGCCAGCGCCGGTCTCAAACAGCCCGCCACCGTTCATTAACGGCACGATCGAAAGCATTTTGGCACTGGTACCCAATTCCATGATCGGGAATAGGTCGGTCAAGTAGTCACGCAGCACGTTGCCGGTGACTGAAATAGTGTCTTCACCTTTACGGATACGCTCCAATGAGAAGCTCATGGCTTCTTCCGGCGCCATGATACGAATATCCAGGCCGGTGGTATCGTGATCTTTTAAGTAAGTCTCTACTTTTTTAATCAGCTGGGCATCGTGGGCGCGCTGAGCGTCCAGCCAGAAAATAGCCGGCGTGCCGCTCTCGCGGGCACGGTTAACCGCCAGTTTGACCCAATCACGAACCGGGGCGTCTTTGGTCTGACACATACGCCAGATGTCGCCCTGCTCGACGCTGTGCTCAAGCACTACATTGCCACCAGCATCGGTCACACGCACAGTCCCATCAGAGGGGATCTGAAAGGTCTTATCGTGGGAGCCGTACTCTTCGGCTTTCTGCGCCATCAAACCTACGTTGGGCACACTGCCCATGGTGGTCGGGTCAAAAGCGCCGTGCTGTTTGCAGTCTTCAATAACCGTTTGGTAAATGCCAGCGTAGCAGCGATCCGGAATAACGGCTTTCACATCGTGAAGCTGGTCGTCAGCCCCCCACATTTTGCCAGAGTCGCGAATCATTGCCGGCATAGAGGCATCAATAATCACATCGCTGGGCACGTGAAGGTTAGTGATGCCCTTATGGGAGTTCACCATGGCCAAACGAGGGCGCTCAGCGTAAAGCGCCTGGATCTCATCCTGAATCTGAGTTTGACGCTCTTCGGGCAGGGACTTAATGGCCGAATAAAGATCGCCAATACCGTTATTGGGATCGAAACCCGCCTGGTGCAGCTCATCCGCATGCTTAGCCAGCACGTCCTGATAAAACTCGCTGACCACCATACCGAACATAATCGGGTCAGATACCTTCATCATGGTGGCTTTAAGATGCAGCGAGAACAGCACATCTTTGGCTTTTGCGTCAGCAACTTCTTCAGCCACAAAACGGCGCAACGCATTACGGCTCATAACGGCCCCGTCGACAACTTCACCTTCAAGCACCGACGTTTTTTGCTTCAGCACCGTGGTGGTGCCGTCTTTTGCAACCAGCTCAATCTTTAGATCGGTGGCTTTTTCAATCAGCGCGGACTGTTCACTGCCGTAGAAATCGCCTTCACGCATGTGGGCAACATGAGACTTGGAATCACTGCTCCACTCACCCATACGGTGGGGGTATTTTCGCGCGTAATTTTTTACCGACAGCGGCGCACGGCGGTCAGAGTTGCCTTCACGCAGGACAGGATTAACAGCACTGCCTTTGGTTTTGTCGTAGCGCGACTGAATATCTTTCTCTTCATCACTCTGCGGCGCTTCCGGATAGTCAGGAAGCTTATAGCCCTGCTGCTGCAGCTCTTTGATAACCGCCTTTAACTGAGGCAAAGAGGCACTGATATTAGGCAACTTGATGATATTCGCTTCGGGCGTCTTGGTCAGTTCGCCAAGTTCGGCCAGGTGATCGCCGATCTGTTGTTCTTCGCTCAAGTAGTCAGGGAACTGCGAAATAACCCGAGCGGCCAGGGAAATATCGCGGGTCTCTACCTGGATACCGGCAGAATCGGTGAATGCATCGATAATCGGCAACAGGGAGTGGGTCGCGAGCGCAGGGGCTTCGTCGGTGAGCGTATAGATGATCTTCGGCGTTTTGGTCATTTTTGCGTTAACCTCTCTCTTTTCGCTGCGGTGGCAAGAAATCTAGAGCGGAGCGCGAGCTCAACGATGATGGGCGCCCCAGCGGGTAGGCCGGAGTATATCAGCGCTGCCCTTCTTACGCATGAGTGATGTGCCCATAAGCCAATGGCAAAGATGAAAGAGATGTCATGAGCAACCTCTATTTATTGCACAAGCCTTTTCAGGTATTGAGTCAGTTCAGCGACCGTGAAGGTCGCCAGACGCTAGCTCACTACATTGATATTAAAGATATTTATCCCGCAGGACGATTAGATTACGACTCCGAAGGTTTGCTGCTGCTCAGCGATGACGGCGGGTTAATTCACCGTATTTCTCACCCCCGCCACAAGCAGCCTAAAACCTATTGGGCTCAGGTTGAAGGGCAGATCGATAGTGCCGCCTTAAAAGCACTGCGCCAGGGCATGACACTTAAAGACGGCCCAACGCTGCCAGCCAAAGCACGGATGATAGAACCTCCCGCTATTGCACCGCGCCAGCCCGCCATCGACCCCAAGCGGCACCCGTCGACCAGTTGGTTGGAGCTGACCATTAGCGAAGGCCGTAACCGCCAAGTTAGACGCATGACCGCTCATGCGGGGTTTCCGACGCTGCGCTTAATCCGCGCGTCAATTGGCCCCTGGCGGCTAGATGGACTAGCCCCCGGCGAATGGCGCAAAGAGATCCTGCACGCCCCCCAGCCCGGTAAGCCCCTTTCGCGCAGCGCTAAACGTAGGAAGTCCTGATGAGCTATATTCACAGCACCGCTGCCTGCGTGATTCAGCAGAATGAGCGATTCTTAATGGTGGAAGAGCAGCGCGGCGGACCCGCCAGCGTGTTTAATCAGCCCGCCGGACATATCGAACTCGGCGAAGGGCCCATCGAGGCCATTCTCCGTGAGGTTCAGGAAGAGACCGCTTGGCGTGTCAGCCTTACCGGCTACCTTGGGCTATATGTTTTTCATACCGATGAGGGGCAAACATTTCACAGCCACGGCTTTATCGCAGAGCCCGTCAACCAACTCGACCTTGCCCTTGACCCTGATATAGTGGCTGCCCACTGGTTAACACTTGAGCAAATACGTCTATTAGATCAGCAGGCACGCCTGCGCAGCCCGCTAGTGCTGCGACGCATTGAGGATGCCATTAGCGGACGGCGATACCCGCTAAGCGTTATTCGCGAGTGAAGCACTCGAAGCGCTCACCCCCCATCGTGTATAATCATCCCCCAATTGCACGCCACGTTTAGCACACTACCTTTACTGAGGATGCCCATGTCATCCAAATCCGAGTCATCCACTATTGAGCCCGCCGCTAACGGCAAAGTGATTGTCGGCATGTCCGGCGGCGTAGACTCGTCCGTTTCTGCTCTTCTCCTCATGCAGCAAGGCTATGAAGTGGAAGGCCTGTTTATGAAAAACTGGGATGAAGACGACGGCACCGAGTACTGTACCGCCAAAGAAGATCTCGCCGACGCCGAGGCCGTCTGCGCCAAGCTGGGCATTACGCTGCATACCGCCAATTTTGCCGCAGAGTATTGGGATAACGTCTTTGAGCATTTTTTAGCCGAATACAAAGCGGGCCGTACGCCTAACCCGGATATTCTTTGCAACCGGGAAATCAAGTTCAAGGTATTCCTCGAGTACGCCGAGATGCTCGGCGCCGACAAAATTGCTACCGGCCACTATGTGCGTCAGGGGCTGCGTAACGGCCGCCCGCGGCTGCTTAAAGGGCTCGATGGCAATAAGGATCAAAGTTACTTCCTCCACGCGGTGCCAGAAGCCGCCATCGCCCGCACCCTGTTCCCGGTTGGTGAGCTGGAAAAGCCCGCCGTGCGCGCACTCGCGGAAGAGCACGAGCTGATTACCGCCAAGAAAAAAGACTCCACGGGCATCTGCTTTATCGGCGAGCGCCGCTTTCGCGACTTTCTGCAGCAGTACCTGCCCGCCCAACCCGGCACCATTGAGACGCCTGAGGGCGATGTGATTGGTGAACATATGGGGCTGATGTACTACACCCTGGGCCAACGCCAGGGCTTAGGCATTGGTGGGCTTGCCAACTACTCAGAGGAGCCCTGGTACGCAGCGGCGAAAGATCTTGATCGCAACGTACTGATTGCTGTTCAGGGCAAGCAACACCCGATGCTTTACTCGAATACGCTGGCAACAGAAGCGATGGATTGGGTAGCTGGCGAGCCACCGGTTCAACAGGGCCGCTTTACGGCCAAGACTCGCTATCGGCAAAGTGACTGCGACTGTGAAATGCACGCACTACCAGACGGTGGCGTGGAGGTCACTTTTGACGACCCACAATGGGCAGTCACCCCCGGTCAGTCGCTGGTGCTTTACGACGGTGACATTTGTTTGGGAGGGGGCGTCATCCGCGCCACCTGGAAAACAGCCTCGGAGGCTGCCGCATGAGCCCGACTACCCCTATTCATCGTGCCCCTGACACCCCTGCTGCGCGTCAAGCGTTGGCGCTTGCCGGTGTTTTTCAGTCTGCCAGTCTCGTTGACGAACTCGCCCGCACCGGTCAGGTCGACCCCCGCGCTTGGGAAACACTGATTAACGCCACCGTGGATACAAACCCTGGCAGCTTTGAAGCCATTTATGGTGGACACCCGAACAATCTTCGGCGGGGGCTCGATACCTTGGAAGCCCTGGTAGGCCGCAAGCAGGCGAACCCGGTAGTGCTGCGCTACGGTTTTTCACTGCTATTGTTGATGAACAAGCTGCGCACTAATGACGACATGATGGGTGCGTTAGGCCAGAAGCTCACCCGCATCCAAGGCCAAGCTGAGCACTTCGGCACTACCCATGAAAATGTGGTTGCCAGCCTAGGGGAAGCGTACCAAGAGACAATCTCAACGTTTAAAAACCGCATTGTGGTGCAGGGAGACCCTTCGCTGCTACAGAGCCGCATGATGCCCGAACGCGTACGCGCCTGTTTAATGGCTGGCATTCGCTTTGGGCTTTTGTGGCACCAGCAAGGCGGTCGCCGCTGGAAACTTGTGTTCCAGCGCAAGGCGCTTCGCCACGCGCTGGATAGCCTTAACTAAGCTACCCCAACTAAGCAACCACGGGTTTATTCTCTATCTGCTCTCGAGTGACCTGCTTTTCGGCTAACGTGCTCTCGATTAATTTGCTCTCGAACTACCTGGAAACAATGCTATGCAACTCTCCGCTTTGACCGCTCTTTCTCCCGTTGACGGCCGCTACGCCTCTAAAGCTGCCGCCCTGCGCGAACACTTCAGCGAATTCGGCCTGATCCGCGCCCGTGTGATTGTGGAAGTTCGCTGGCTTCAGCGCCTCGCTGAGCACACGCAAATTACCGAGGTACCGCCCCTTTCCGCAGAAGCGACCGCCTTTTTGGAGCGATTGATTCGTGAATTTTCGATCACCGATGCCGAACGCATTAAAGAAATTGAGCGCACCACCAATCATGATGTGAAAGCGGTGGAGTATTTCTTAAAAGAAAAAATCGCCGATCAGGCCGAATTGCACGCGGTGACCGAATTCATCCACTTTGCCTGCACCAGTGAAGATATCAACAACCTCTCTTACGGCGTCATGCTGAGCGATGGCCTAAATGCCATGCTGCCCACCATGCATGAGGTCGCGGATGATATTGCCAAGCTGGCGATCGCCCACGCAGCCCAACCGATGCTGTCCCGTACCCACGGCCAAACCGCTACCCCGACCACACTGGGCAAAGAGATGGCTAATGTGGCGTACCGCCTGAAGCGCCAGCTCAAGCAGATCGAAGCGGTGGAAGTGCTCGGCAAGATCAATGGCGCCGTGGGCAATTACAACGCTCATTTGACCACCTACCCAGAGATCGATTGGGAAGCCAATGCACGTACCTTTGTGGAAGGCTTGGGATTGACCTTTAATCCCTATACGACCCAGATTGAGCCGCATGATTATATCGCCGAACTGTTCGATGCCATTTGCCGCTTCAATACGATCCTGATCGATTTTGATCGCGATGTATGGGGCTATATTTCCCTGGGCTACTTTAAGCAGCGCACCGTGGAGGGAGAGATTGGCTCATCGACCATGCCGCACAAAGTGAATCCGATCGATTTTGAGAACTCGGAGGGCAACCTGGGACTCGCCAATGCGGTGCTTAGCCACCTGGCGCAAAAATTGCCAATTTCCCGCTGGCAGCGTGACCTCACCGACTCTACCGTACTGCGTAATCTGGGCGTGGGCTTGGCCTACGGGCTGATTGCTTACCATGCCAGCTTGAAAGGCATCAGCAAGCTAGAAGCCAATCCTGAGCGCTTAGATGCTGATCTGGATAACAGCTGGGAAGTACTCGCCGAGCCGATTCAAACGGTTATGCGCCGCTACGGCATCGAAAAGCCCTACGAAAAGCTCAAGCAGCTAACCCGTGGTAAGCGTATTGACCAAGCAGGTTTTGCCGCCTTTATTGATACACTGGAGTTGCCCAGCGAGGTTAAAACCGAGCTTAAGGCGCTATCACCGGCCAACTATATTGGTAACGCTCAGGCGCAAGCCGAAGCTTTGACGCATCAGCTAAGCTCTCTTTAATGCATTTCTGCGCCTACAACTTTAGGACACGCCATGAGCCATCACGATAAGCCGCTAACCCTGTTGGGCGATCTTACTGCCGCAGACTTCCTGGCCAACTATTGGCAGCAAAAACCGCTGCTGATTCGTGGCGCGATCCCGGACTTCATTAGTCCCATTGAGGCAGATGAGCTGGCAGGGCTCGCCTGCGAGCCGGGCGTAGAGGCACGCCTAGTAGAGGAAGCTGGCCCGGATGGACCATGGCAGGTGTCTCACGGCCCCTTCGATGAAGCTACCTTCAAACGGCTACCGGAAGAGAACTGGAGTCTCTTGGTACAGGCAGTTGACCACTACGTGCCCTCAGTGGCGGCGCTACTGGATGAGTTTGACTTCCTACCACGCTGGCGGCTTGATGATGTGATGATCAGCTACGCCCCCCCTGGCGGCAATGTGGGTGCGCATATTGACCAGTACGATGTTTTCCTGCTCCAGGCAAGCGGCCTTCGCCGCTGGCAGCTGGGCGGAAAACTTGCTGAAGATGCGCCTATTATCCAAGGTATAGATCTGCGCATTTTACAAGAGTTTACCGTAGAGCCGGACTCCGACTGGGTACTTGAGCCGGGCGACATGCTCTATTTGCCGCCTGGCTGGGCCCACCACGGCGTTAGCCAAAGCGACGACTGTATGACCATCTCGGTGGGTTTTCGCGCACCTTCCGCCGACGAGGCCATCACCTCTTATGCCGACTACCTGGGCGAACAGCTTCCCGCCTCCCAGCGTTACAGCGATGCGGGCATGGCGCCTGCCCAGCAGGTGGGTGAATTGGACGACGCAGCCGTTGAACGCATGCGTCAACTGATTGTGTCTACCTTGGATAACCCTGCTCAAGTGGCACAGTGGTTTGGCCGGGTAATGACTCAGCCAAAGTATGTCGATCAAGTGGTACCACTCGAGACCCCGCTCAACGAAGCGGCGCTTGTTGCTCAACTACAAGACGGCGAACCGCTTTACCATATGCCCGGTTCACGCTTTGCCTGGCGTAGTGATGCCAGCGGTACCACACTGTTTGTAGATGGCGATGGCCACGCTTGCTCACCTGAGTTAGCTAAGCGCCTAGCCGATACGACGCCGCTCTACCCGGAAGATCTTGAACTTGAAGGAGCAGCTGCTCTGCTCACACAGTTAGTCAATACCGGCAGCCTCGGCTTTATGAGCGATGAAGGTGATGACGACGAGGAGTATTAATCAATGGCGCTGGCAAGCATTAGTACCGGTGACTGGGAGACCCTTGGCTTAGCAGCCAGTGAGATCCGGCGCGCGGTGTTTATTGACGAGCAAAAGGTACCTCAGGAAGAGGAGTGGGATGGCCTGGACCCTGAGTGTCAGCACTTTTTAGTCATGCTCGACGGGCAACCAGTAGGCACTGCCCGGCTAACACCCGACGCCCATATTGGGCGCGTCGCAGTGCTTGCGGAAACCCGCGGCACTGGCATTGGCATACTGCTCATGCAGGCGGCGATTGAAGCCGCACGTCATGCGGGCCATCCCCAGGTCGCCCTTAACTCCCAGGTGCATGCCCTGGCGTTCTATGAGCAGTTAGGCTTTGTCGCCCACGGCGAGGAGTTTATGGACGCGGGCATCCCTCACCAAGAAATGACGTTATCGCTTTCGTAGCCAGCCATATTGATTGATGCCTAGCACTGCTTCGGCAGTGCTTTTTCATCCCCTCCTGACGAAAAACGACTACACAAACCCTCCCTTCCGCTACCTCGCTGTCGTCGGGTTACAACGCCTTGTGCACCCAAGTGACAATTGTTGCGCGAGCCATTCTGGTTGATAGTTATTGCATTGCAGCGTTGAGGCGATGTGGGTAGGACTTTAAGCCCACTAGGCTCTAGCCCCACAACGCTGTAGCTAAGCTCTACTGTAGCTAAGTTCTACTGTAGCAAGTTCTCTAGCGTCTTAAATCCTCTGACATCTACGTCATTAACATCTGGGACGTTCGATTGAGAGACGTTTTGCTCAAAGACGATTGGCCTAGAGACAGCGCAGCGAAATTAAATAATGCTGAGCACAACTTCGCAGGTGCAGCATAAGTAAATGCTGAATTTGAAAGCACCCGCACAATGCAAGTAATACCATAACGACTTAAGAGGGTAAGCTCATGTCAGGACTGCTTGACGATATTAAAGCCATGGCTCAACTGCGCGAAGCACAAGGTGGCAAGTGGGAAGCGATCAAACCTGAGTACGCCGCTCGCATGCGTGCTCAAAACCGTTTTCATACCGGTTTGGACATTGCCCGCTACACCGCCAAAATCATGCGCGAAGACATGGCAGCTTACGATGCTGACACCGCCCAATACACCCAGTCACTCGGCTGCTGGCACGGTTTTATCGGCCAACAAAAGCTTATTTCGATCAAAAAGCATTTCGGCACTACCAAGCGTAGCTACCTTTACTTATCAGGCTGGATGGTTGCCGCGCTGCGCTCCGAATTTGGCCCGCTACCCGACCAGTCAATGCACGAAAAGACCTCCGTCGCGAACTTGATTGAAGAGCTTTACACCTTCTTAAAGCAGGCTGATGCCTGGGAGCTTAACCACCTGTTCCGCGCACTTGACGAGGCTAAAGAGACTGGCGATAGCAGCAAGCAACAGGAGCTAGTCAGTAAGATTGATAACTACGAAACGCACATCGTACCGATTATCGCCGATATTGACGCAGGCTTTGGCAACGCAGAAGCCACTTACCTGCTGGCCAAAAAGTTTATTCAAGCGGGCGCCTGCTGTATCCAGTTGGAAAACCAGGTGTCTGATGAAAAGCAGTGTGGCCATCAGGATGGCAAGGTTACCGTGCCTCACGAAGACTTCCTGGCCAAAATCAATGCTGTTCGCTATGCCTTTTTAGAGCTTGGCGTGGAAGACGGCGTTATTGTGGCGCGTACCGATTCACTCGGGGCTGGCTTAACGCAAAAAATTGCCGTTACCAATGAGCCAGGCGACCTTGGCGATCAGTACAACAGCTTCCTGGATGGCGATGTGATCGAAAACGCCGCTGATATCAATAACGGCGACGTTGTCATCAAGCAAAACGGTAAGCTGGTTAAACCTAAGCGCCTGGCATCCGGCCTGTACCAGTTCAAGGCAGGCACTGGCGAAGATCGCGTAATTTTGGACTGCATCACCAGTCTGCAAAACGGCGCTGATCTGCTGTGGATTGAGACTGAGAAGCCCCACGTCGGCCAGATTGCCAGCATGGTTAATCGGATTCGTGACGTCGTGCCGGATGCCAAGTTGGTCTACAACAACTCGCCATCGTTTAACTGGACGCTGAACTTCCGTCAGCAGGTGTTCGACGCTTGGCAGGAAGAGGGTAAAGATGTATCCGCTTACCAGCGCGACAAGCTGATGAGCGCAGAATACGACGATACCGAGCTTGGCCAGCTAGCCGATGAGTGGACACGCAACTTCCAGCGTGACTCGTCTCGCGAAGCAGGTATCTTCCACCACCTGATTACCTTGCCGACTTACCACACGGCCGCCCTGTCTACCGATAATCTGGCGAAAGGCTATTTTGGTGACGAAGGTATGCTGGCTTACGTGAAAGGTGTACAGCGCCAGGAAATTCGCCAGGGAATCGCCACCGTTCGCCACCAGGACATGGCCGGCTCCAATATCGGTGACGATCACAAAGAGTTTTTCCATGGTGATGCGGCCCTAAAAGCCGGCGGTAAAGATAACACCATGAACCAGTTTGGTTAGTTAATCGTTAACTAGCCGCACAATAAACGGGTTAGTACCATGAACCAAGAGGCTCCAGCCTCTTGGTTTTTTATTTGCTTCATGGTATTTGCACACTACTTTCTTAATACACTGTTACACTCTTTCATATCTTAGCTTATCGCTATTATTTTTCTCAGCATTGATCTTTCCTGACGCTAGCTGGTCAAAAATGTTAACATTGACTACCGTTAACGAACACCGTTCTATAACCGCAGTCAATTTTTACGGCTACACGAATGGATACTCCTGGAGGTTTTAATGAAACGTCTTCTTTTACCTGTTGCCGCACTGAGCATACTCACGCTGGCAGGCTGCGCCAACACGGCGGGTTACTCCGGCGATGTCTATCGCGGTAGCCAGGCACAAACTGGCCAAAGCGTCACCTATGGCACCATCGTGGCTGTCCGTCCGGTTCAAATTCAGGCGGAAAGCCGTGCAGGAGGCCTTGTAGGCAGTGGCGGCGGCGCGGTTATCGGCGGCCTACTGGGCAGCCAAGTAGGTGGTGGCTCTGGACGTCAGTTGGCTACTGTTGCCGGCGCATTAGGCGGTGCAGTTGCAGGTACCGCAACTGAAGATGCGGCAAACCGCGTTAGCGCACTGGAAATGGAAATTCGTCGTGATGACGGTAGCGATGTTGTCGTTGTACAACGTGCAGACCGCCAGTTCCAAGCAGGTCAGCGTGTGCGTTTAATCGGCAGCGGTGCTAGCATGAGCGTTGCACCTTACTAATCGCCTCTTACTAATCGCACCCTGCTAGTCTCAGCTCACTAATTGTAAAAGCGAGATAAGAAGCAGCAAAAAAAGTCCGGTCCACCTTATGGTGTCCGGACTTTTTATTGCCACCGTTAACCCATCGGCGTGAGCTTCGTGGTTAGAGAATTAATGATTGGCTTTGCTGCTGGCCCAGTTGATGAGCTTCATTGCTAAAAAGCCAATCAGGGCGAGCAACAAGCCGACCAATAAAATATCTACCGGACGAACCAAGGTGGTCGCACCCAATACCGCCATCGCGCTAATCCATAGGTAGCGATTTTCTCCATGGCTCTTCATAACGCTGGGCAACATTTTATCCAGCCCTTGGCTAACGCCGCTGTTCCAGCGTTTATTAGCAAAATACGCAATAAGGACAAACGCGATCAGCCAGAGAATCAAGACCGTCATTGCAAGCTCCAAAATAATAGGGCACACGGAAAAGTTGTGGGCTTAGGGTATCCCTGGTCACCTTTGGGCGCAATACCGTAAAAAGTTGAAGGTGGAAAAAGCAGCCCTGCCCCCCTGACAATTCAACGCTCACGCGTTACCATATTAAGACATGCACTCACCGAAAGGTTATTCCATGCAAATTGCGCAAAACTCGGTTGTCGCGTTTCACTACACCCTGACTAACGATGCAGGTGAAGTGCTAGACAGTTCTGAAGGCCGTGAGCCGCTTACCTATCTTCATGGCGCCGGCAACATTATCCCGGGCCTTGAGAAAGAGCTGGAAGGCCGCGCTGCGGGCGATAAGCTGAACGTGGCTGTATCCCCTGAAGAGGGTTATGGCGAGTTGCAAGAGCAACTGATGCAAGAAGTTCCCCGCGATGCCTTCCAAGGCGTTGAAAGTATTGAGCCAGGCATGCAGTTTCAAGCCCAGACTCAAGGCGGACCATTGATGGTTACTGTCAAAAAAGTAGAAGGCGACACTGTCGTTGTTGACGGCAATCATCCGCTAGCAGGCCAGCAGCTCAACTTCGACGTTGAAATTGCTGAAGTGCGTGAAGCTAGCGCTGAAGAAGTAGAGCACGGTCATGTGCACGGCGAAGGCGGCGTACAGCACTAACAACGCTTGCGATATCGCATTAAGAAGGGTGACTTAAAGGTCACCCTTTTTTATGCCTGTGAATAAGCCTTGCTTACTCATCGGGTATTAAAACCAGCTGTCCGTGGCGCACGCTTCTTGATGAGGTGACTTCGGCAGCAAACTGTTTAAGCGCGCTCCCCTGGCCTTTTAGTAACGCTACTTCCAGGCAGCTGTCATGGTTGATATGCACATGCAGGGTAGACAGCGTCAGGTCATGATGATCATGGGAGTGGCGAGTTAAGCGCTTTGATAGCTCACGAGCAGCGTGGTCATAAACATACACCAACGCTCCCATGCACGGTGCTTCCGGTGCCGCCTCTTCCCTCACCTGCTTTAGGCCACTGCGAGTCAGGTCGCGAATTGCCTCTGATCGGTTTTGATACCCACGCTCACGCATTAGCGTATCGACGTCAGCCAATAGCTCTTCATCAAGCGTTACCGTTACACGCTGCATCCACGCCCCCTCTACTGATTAGCTTTTCATGTGCTACTTGCGCCGCTAGTATGATGTTATTGTAAAAAGATCATACTAACGACATAAAGGATCAAGCGATGGCTAAACCATCTCAGCCTATCTTACTGGGTCTTGCGCTAAGTTGTTTAGTGGCTACCAACACCGTACAAGCAAAAGAGCAGTTGGTGCTTGCCATTGGCGGCGAACCCGAACAGGGTTTCGATCCACTGCTGGGTTGGGGACAATATGGCAATCCGCTATTTCAATCGACGCTGCTCTCCCGGGACAGCGATCTATCACCACAGCCTGAACTGGCTACCGAGTGGTCACTCTCCGAGGACCGTCTCACCTGGACGCTGACGCTACGTGACGATGCTCGCTTTGCGGACGGCACACCGCTAACCGCCGAAGACGTTGCCTACACATTTAACACGGCAGCCCAAGCAGGCGGGCGGGCTGACCTTAGCGCGCTAAAAGAAGCCACGGCCATTAGTGGCCATACCGTTACTCTGCAACTGCGTGAGCCACGCATTACCTTTATAAATCAATTAGTCACCTTAGGCATTGTGCCTCACGCCGAGCGCGAAAACGGCTACAGTGAAGCTTACGGCAGACACCCTATGGGCTCCGGACCCTATCAACTGGTGGAATGGCAGGAAGGGGAGCAGCTCATTGTTGAACGTAACCCCTATTTTTACGGCCCCGCCCCTGCCTTTAAGCGGCTGGTATTTCTATTTACCGGTGAAGACGCCACCCTAAGCGCTGCCCATGCCGGCCAAGTCGATATTGCCTCTGTGCCCCCGGCGCTGGCAGCCAATGTGCCTGGGCAAATGCAGCGGGTCATCATGGAGAGCGTTGACAATCGTGGCATCCTTTTCCCCATGCAGGCTGCCGAGGGCAAGCACGCGGATTCAGGCGCACCAATCGGTAATAACGTCACCGCGGATATCGCTATCCGCCAGGCGATTAACCTAGCCGTTGACCGCGACACACTGGCTGAAGTAGCTCTGCACGGCTTTGGTCGCCCTGCCTTTGGCCCTGCTGATGGCCTGCCCTGGAGTGATGAACAGGAGGCAATAGCAGCACCCGACTTGGCCCAGGCAGCAGAGCTACTCGACAACGCGGGCTGGGAGTTGCGCGACGACGGCTTGCGCTATAAGGATGGCCTACCCGCCCGCTTCCGGCTTACCTACCCTTCCAGCGACACTACCCGGCAGTTACTCGCAGAAGTCAGTGCTGAGATGGTTCGTCCTCTGGGCATTGAGATGCAACCCACAGGCCGCCATTGGGATGAGATTCAGCGTGAAGCCTTGCATCAAGACGCCATCCTGTTCGGCTTCGGCAGTCATAGCCCCCAGGAAGTTTACTACCTTTTCCATAGCCAACATGCCGGCAATGGTTTCTATAACAGTGGTTTTTATGCCAACCCTGAGGTAGACGCCCATCTTGACGCTGCACAGGCAGCAGAGAGTATTGAACAAGCCAACCACTATTGGCAAGCCGCGCAGTGGGATGGCAATACCGGCTATGGCATACGCGGAGACACTAGCTGGGCTTGGTTGGTTAACCTTGAGCATGTTTATTTTGCCAACACCTGCCTGGATGTGGGTGAGCTTGGCGTGGCACCGCACGGCCATGGCTGGCCAATGACGGCTAATTTGCTTGAGTGGCAATGGACGTGCGGCTGATCACCCTCCTTATAGCAAAACGCCTACTACGTCTGACGCTGGTGCTGCTCTGCGTGGCGCTAGTGTCGTTTGGGCTGATGATGGCCTCGCCGATTGATCCGATTGATGCTTACTTAGGCCCGCAGATGGCCCAAGTAAGCCCGGAACAACGCACCCTGATTGCCCAGCGCTGGGGCTTTGATGAGCCTCCGGCTGTTCAGTTTGGCCACTGGCTGCGTCAGTTGGTAAGCGGTGACTTAGGCTGGAGCCATGTGTATAACCAGCCGGTTAGCGAAGTGATCGGTCAACGTTTTCAACGCTCGATTGCGTTATTAGGTGGCGCTTGGCTGCTCTCAGCGCTGCTGGGATTTGGCCTTGGCCTGGTGGCAGGTGCCAAAGAAGGCTCTGCCTTGGATAGAGTGATCAGCACTTACGCCTATATTACCGCTTCAACGCCTGCCTTCTGGCTGGCGATACTTGCCGTGCTGCTATTTTCAGTGACGTTAGGCTGGACACCCACCTGCTGCGCTGGCCCAACCGGCACCTTGAGTCAGGAGGTTACGCTCGCCACACGCCTCCATCACCTGATCCTGCCAGTGACCACCTTGGCACTGCTGGGTGTTGCCAATATTACCCTGCACACCCGCACGCGCATGCTTGAGTTAATGCGTTCTGATGTGGCCACCCACGCCTTTGCCCAGGGTGCCAGTCGCATGGAAGTGGCCTGGCGCCACGGTCTGCGGCACGCCAGCTTGCCAGCGATTACGCTGGCGTTTGCCTCGCTGGGTGAACTGTTTGGCGGCTCTATATTGATCGAGCAAGTATTTGCCTACCCCGGCTTAGGTCAAGCCACGGTAGCCGCGGGCCTGCGTAGCGATATTCCACTGCTACTGGGCATAGCGCTGTTCACTGCGCTGTTTGTCAGCGTCGGCAATACGATCGCCGATACGCTCTACGGCATTATCGACCCACGGATCAAGGCGGGTGAACCATGAGCCAGGTGAAACCCCTTCATTATCAATCAACACGCTTACCTGCCCAGCCGCGTCTTATGGCGATACTCAACCTGAGCATTGCCGCCTTGCTGGTCGTTGGACTGGTCACTAGCCAGTGGCTGCTGGGCGATTTACCGCAGCAGATGCAGTTTGACGCTCGCTTAGTCCCCCCTAGCAGTCATCACTGGCTTGGTACCGATGCGCTAGGGCGCGAGCTTTGGGCGCGAACCCTAGCGGGGCTTGGGCTAAGCTTTTGGGTAGGCAGTCTGGCGGCCATGCTAAGCACGCTGATCGCCCTTAGCCTTGCAGCGCTAGCCACTCTATCGCGCCGTTTGGACACCTTGGTTAGTTTGTTAATCGATACGCTACTCAGCGTTCCACACCTGATTTTATTGATGCTGATTGCGTTTGCTCTAGGCGGTGGCACTCAAGCGGTAATTATCGCCGTTGCGGTGACTCACTGGCCCAGCCTCGCCCGCGTACTGCGCGCTGAGCTATTGCAGCTGCGCCAGGCGCATTATGTGCGCATCTCCCGTGCGCTAGGTAAATCTCGCTGGTTCGTGCTTCAGGCTCACCTGCTGCCCCACCTGCTCCCTCACTGCCTCGTCGGCGCCTTACTGTTATTCCCTCACGCTATTTTGCATGAAGCGGCGTTAACATTTTTAGGCTTTGGCCTAAGCCCTAGTCAGCCTGCCATTGGCGTTTTGCTCGCCGATGCTATGCGCTATTTAAGCGGCGGCTACTGGTGGCTGGGTGTTTTTCCAGGCTTAGGGCTTTTGCTTATGGTGCTGGGTTTCGAGCGCCTTGCCAGCCACCTACGACGGGCACTTTAGCGATAGCCGCCCCTAACAAAAGGCTTTTAGCATGTTAACCATTGACCGATTATCCCTACAGCTGCCCTTCTACGCCTCTTGGTGGAGACGCGACTGGACAACCTGTATAGAGGCTTTCTCGCTGCCCTTCTCGGCAGGCGAAGTGCATGCCGTGGTGGGCGCATCGGGTGCCGGAAAAAGCCTGCTCGCCTACGCAATAATGGGTTTGCTGCCGCCAGCGGCGCGTCTAACCGGGCAGCTTTTCTACCAGGACCAACCGCTGGATGACGCTCGTCAACGCCAGCTTCGCGGGCGCGAGCTGGCGCTGATTCCGCAATCGCTTAATGCCCTAGACCCGCTAGTGCGTATACATCGGCAAGTGGCCTGGGCGGCCCAGCGGGCTGGCCACCCCTCAACAATCGCCCAGCACTCCGCCCGGCAAGCCTTGGATCATTACCAGCTAGACGCCCGCGCCCAACAGGCCTTTGCCCATGAGCTTTCTGGCGGCATGGCGCGTCGCGTGTTGACGGCCATGGCCCATGTCAGTCAGGCACAATTGATCATAGCCGACGAGCCCACGGTGGGACTTGATCCTCTCCAGCGCAACCGTGTGTTAGCAGCGTTACGCACATTGGCTGACCAAGGCAAAAGCGTGATCCTAATTACTCACGACCTACGCCATGCACTGCCAATTGCTGACCAGGTCACTATCATGCGCGACGGCAAACAGGTCGAAACCGCTTCCGCAAGCGCTTTTCAAGGCACGGGCAGTGCCCTAACCGACGCCTATTCACAGGCCTTATGGCTGGCACTGCCAGATAATAACTTCTCGCCTGACGTAATCCGTGCCCAGGAACAGACACCGAAGGAGGCAAACATTGCTTGAAGCCCGCCAGCTTAGCTTTCAGTTCTCCCCCGACATGGCATTGATACAGTCCGTCTCACTGTCGTTGGACGCTGGGCAGTGGATAGGACTATGCGGCGACTCTGGCGCGGGCAAATCAACGCTGGGGAAACTGCTGGCAGGTTACTTAACCCCTCAGGCAGGCGATGTCACCCTGGATGGCGAGGCACTTCCGAAAAACGGCCTGCAGCCTGTCCAGTGGCTGCCTCAATCGCCAGAGCTGGCGGTTAATCCCCGCTGGCGGGTAGGCAAGATACTCCACGAAGCCTGGAAGCCTTCGGAGGCGCAGTGCCAAGCGTTTGGCGTCCAGCAAGGTTGGCTAACGCGCTTTCCTCAGGCGCTATCCGGCGGCGAGTTACAACGCGTCTGTGTACTGCGTGCGTTAGCGCCAGGGGTGCGCTTTCTCGTCGCCGATGAGATTTCGACCATGCTCGACCCGATTACCCAGGTGGAGCTTTGGCAGGCGTTAAAGCAGGAGGCGGAAAAACGCCAGCTCGGCGTACTGGTGATTAGCCACGACAGCGCGCTAATAGAACGCCTCTGCCCACAGCGCTACCACTTAAGCGAAGGTAAATTGAAGCTCAACTAAAAAGAAATTGAAGCAGCGCAATGGCCCACTTTCACCAGGCCAGGTCAAACGTTAGCCCGTCGCCTGGCGGCGTTCAAAACGCCATAGACCGAAGGCAATCAGCAGCGTAATACTCAGCAGTAACCATGAGCCTAGACTCACCCCAGGCCAACCGGCCCAACGCCAGAACGGCTCAAGCCAGAAGCCGCCCAAACTGGCTCCCACGTAGTAAAACACGAGATAGAGTGCCGATGCGCTACCCCGAGCGCCTTGGGCATAGCGACCTACCCAGCTAGAGGCCAACGAGTGCGCTAAAAAAAAGCCGAAGGCATTAATGCTCAAGCCGACAATAATCAACACCAGCGAATCAAATAACGTGATGGCCGTGCCCAACATCAGAATCACTACCCCCACCATCATGCACGCCGCTGGTGAGAAGCGCCCGGCTAAACGCCCTGACATCATTGAGCCAAAGGTGCCACCAAGGTAGGTTAAGAAAATCAGCCCCAATCCGCTAGCGGCCAACTGGTACGGCGCTTCCGCCAAACGAAAGGTTATATAGCTGTATTGATTGATAAAAATCAGAAAGTTAATACCACCCAAGCAGTAGGCGGCGAGCAGTACCGGGCTGCGTAAATGACTGCCTAAATCGCTAACCGCCTGGCGCAGCTCAAACCGCTTGGGGGTAAACGCACGGCTATTAGGTAGCAGGCGCCAAAACACCGCGCAGCCGATTAGGGTCATGGCGCCTACCGCTAAAAAGGCCGCAGTAGGCCCCCCTACCCCTGCTGCTGCGCCGCCAACGACGCGTCCGCTGATACCGCCAAGAGAGTTAGCGCCGATATACAGTCCCACTGCACTGAGCAGCGCTGGCTTCTCAAACTCATCGCCCATCCAGGCAATGGCCACAGCAGGTAACCCGCCCAGCACAAACCCCTGCACCAAGCGCAGTAGCAGTAAGCTTTCAAAGGTAGGGGCAAATGCCAAGGCAATCGAACAACCGCCAGCGAGCAGCAGAGTAATGCGCATAATGCCTTCGCGACCGATGGCATCCGAAAGAGGTCCGAATACCAACAGGGCAAACGCCAAGGAGAGCGTTGAGACGGACATGAGAAGACTGACGCCCAGGGTAGAGACGCCATAGGTCTCTTTTAGTCCTGGCAACAGGGGTTGCGGCGCATACAGATTGATAAAAACAAGAAACGAGCCAAGGCAGAGTGCCAAGGTGGCGCGCCACCAGGCGCGCGTTTTGGCTTCAATCATGCCATTCCTAATATAAGGTTTCCTGGCGGCTAGAAACGACTGCTTAGCTGAGCCAGATGGGTTGGCTCCAAGGCCCGACGTGACTGCCAGTAGTGGCGTCGCCAATAACTATTATCCAGGCTGGATATAATCACCCCTTGAGAGGTCGACGCATGGAGAAAATATCCATCTCCCACGTAGATACCTACATGGTTGTAACGTCCCGGGGGGTTGAAGAAAACCAGATCGCCCGCCTGTAGCTCTTGGCGGTCGATCTGGCGTCCCTTATGCACTTGCCCATCGGTGGAGCGCGGCAGTTCTAAATTAAAAGTGTCACGATAAACGTTGCGAACCAAAGCAGAACAGTCAATGCCTCGTTCTGAGGTGCCGCCAATTCGGTAAGGCGTCCCTGCCCAGCGCTGATGCTGTGCCAACAATGCCTCGCGTACGACTGTTGGTGGAGGGACTTGCAGGCTACGCAAATGTGCATTGATGGGGTCAGCCGGCGACATTTGTGGGTTGATACCCTTGCCCATCCCTGGCAATGACATTGAGAAATAATTGTCAGGGGCCTGCATGCTGTTTTGACGCGCAGAACCAGCGCAACCAGCGAATAAAGCAGCCAAAAAACAAATACTTAAAACACGGACAGCGGTCACAGTGGGGCGTGGCAACGCAACCATGCGGTTAACCTCGTGGCATTAATAACGGTTTGGTATGAGTAAAGACCCATTTTTGTAAGCCAATGACTATAAGCTAATTATCATAGGTTTGGCGAGTCTCAATGTAATGTTCGTTGATCCCCGGGCAGCGTATCGATGTGCAGAGGGGCGAAATGACGAGGCTTATTGCCAGGAAAATCGAGGCTTACCCAGGGGCCTGCGAGGATCGGAGCACCGCAAATCCAAGCCACCAGCGCCTGGCGAAAACCGGCTAAAAAACTTTCTCGTTCAGGGGTTTCACCCATAAAAAACGAGAAGCCTGCATACATACCCTTGGCATACTCCTGCCATCCAGCATAGTGGTCAGCCGCTAACTGATAAGCACTATCCAGGACTTTCGCGAACTCGACACTGTCCAGCCAGCCTAGCTGACGCCCGGCAATGGCTAAATCAACCAACTGTGCGATATCCCAGGCGGCCATATCCACTTCGTTACAGCCATCTTCATTGTCACGTACGCGGCATAAGCGCAGTAGGTGGTGGCGTTCATCTTCAGCACAGTCGCCAGATTCAAGGATGGCGATCTCAGCGTCCAAACGCTCGGGGTTGAGGGTGTAGGGCGCATAGTTGATCTGATACTCCTGACGATCCCCCGACTCCAGCATGTAGGCCAAAAACTCCTGCATATCCCCGGCACTATTCAAATGGTAGTGGCTATCGACCCATTCACGGATCTCAGCACACTCACGCATACTTTCAGGCTGGGGTTCGCTCCAGACCGCACTGTTTAAGGGCCCCACCAAGGACATTGAAGTGAAGTGGCTCAAGGTGGGACGACTCCCCGGCTCACACCAGGCATCGTGGCGCCAATCCAACCAATGAAACAGGCTGCCTGGATCTTCAATATGCCAAATAATTTCATTAATCAGCGAAGAGTGTTCAGGTTCCGGCAAGCAACTTTCCCAAGCAAACCATGCATCTAATAAACGCTTGGCATTAGGGTAAAAACGACACAGGCAGCTGCGTAGTGCGCTGGCGTATTCCAGTAAGGGGTCACGCTCTAGCAGGCCGCTGTCTAACGACATATGAAGATAGAAGGCGAATTTTTCTGCCATATGAATCGTGGCTGCATGACGGCTGACACCTTTAACCGCATTACGCTGTTTCAGCTCTTCCACGGTTGGCTGCCCAAACCAGCTTTGCGACGGCGGCAGTACCCCGTGCGCCGCATCGGCGGCTAACTGATTCAGATGGTGCGCCTGAGCAGGCAACCAGTAACGCGCCAGGGCTTCGGCACCCTCATCAGCATGCAAGCCCAGTGACTCTTGAAGATATAGCGCCGCTTCAGCACGCTGCTCTTCCGCCAGCGCCGCCGAAGGATCTATTTGGCGCAGCATCACATCCGGCTCACGCACACTGGCCAACGCTAGCAGCCAGTGATGAGAAGTGTTACGCCATTGACGAATCCGCGCCTGTGAAGCCTGACGTGTGGGGGCGTCTAACAACTCACTTGGCGGTTGTTTCCAAGGACTATGGGCGCAGTGCAGCAGGAGTTGGTGCCGTTCACTGGGTGTCTTGCCTCGCCGATCAATGCCGTCAAACAGGCTTTGTCCTCGCCCGTAAGCGTTGAGGACCGCGTACCAGTCATGATAACGGCGGCTCATCAGATCCGCGGCGTGCCCTGCTAGGTCGTCAGCTTCCTGCTGGCTCAGCCAACCACAGCATGCACCGGCCCAGGCGAGCTCGACTAAACGCAGCCAATCCCAGGCTGCCCATTCCAAAGGCTCTCCCTGGGTAACGAACTTATTTAGCACCGGCGCATAGGGTGAATCTGCTACCACGCTGCGTTGCCACTCCATGCGCTGGGCATTGTCCATTGTCAGCAATTCTCGCGCTTCAATATCCCAGCGCTGTCGCTCGCCTTGAGCGCCTAGCCAGAGCATCACCCCAAGTAGCGCGTCACGGTCGTGAACATCCCAAACGTGGGCCAGCCACTCCACCGCATCGGGCCAGTCGGTGTGGCTGGCAGGGTAGACAATGACCGGCCGAAACAGCGCGCATAGCCGCCAGCTTTGCGCCTCCGCCTGCTGGGGCCATAACGAGGCAGGTGCCGGAAGTTCTGCCAGAGCGTTTTCCAGTGCTTCCCAGGTGACCCCTTCGCCCTCTGTTTCTAGCTTGGCCAACGCTTGGCAGGCATCGATAAAGCGATCATCGGCACCTATCTCCCAGCCTTTTGCGCCTAACGCACGGCGTAGATCCGCCAGCCATCCACGCAAATCGCTATAGTCACTGGTAATACGGCGAGTGAGGTGATGTGCCCAGATCCGTGCCTGGTCAGCCTCCAACCAACCTGCGGCACCGGCCAGTGCCGCCCACTCAAGGGCGCCAAGTAAACGGTCGGCATTGCCTGCTGGCGCGCCCAACCCGTGGAACAGTTGCTCCGCCAGTTCACCACGGCTGGTAATTCCCAGTTGCAGCAGGCGCTGTTCAGCCGCCCCTGCATCGACCGCCAGCGGATGGGGGGTAAACGCCCAATCACAAAGCACAAGCTGCTGAGCCCACCAAGCATTTAACGCGTCGATCAAGAGGCACCTCGAAAAAACAACTATATCAGTCACCGACAATGGAGCACTGACAATGTATTACCGACAATAAGCCGGATTAAAAGCGCTTAGTGTAACGGAAAGTGACGCGAACACCGATAGCCGTAAGCGGCCTTGAGGCTAAAACGACACCGCCCGGCACTAGGCCGGGCAGTCGTCATACGGGCAGTGATTAAACAGCTACGCGCTTCTAACCTTACTAATTACCCACAGCAGTACGACAGCCCCTACGGTTGCAGTAACCAGCGAGCCAATGAAGCCACCTGCTTGTAGCCCCAACAAACTAAATAAAAACCCACCTACCAAAGCACCAATAATACCTACGCCGATATTACCCAGGATACCGAAACCGCCGCCACGCATGATGTTGCCAGCAATCCAGCCTGCTAACCCACCAATGATCAACCATGCAATAAAGCCCATATTGTCTCCTTACTCTTTTAATGACGTTGTCAATAACGCCCTCAATGACAGATTCTACCAGCCACCGTTTTCAATGACGATTTTCAGTTACAGGTATTACCCAGTGTACTAGCACGCAAGATAGCGACTATTTTACCTGTAAGTCATGCCTGTTCTACCATAGCACACAGCGCTACTGTTCGGTGCCTACCGGCATAGATGTTTGGCTACTCTTAAAGGAACCTCCATGATCCCCGACTCGCTCAAACAATTGCTTAACAGCACCCAAGGCCAACAAACGGTTAATTGGGAAGGCCGCGAGGTAATTCTTTTCAACATGCCATGGGGAGAGTTGGCAATCAGCCTGCAGGGAGCTCAAGTGCTCCACTTCTGTCCTGATGGGGACACTGACTGGCTATGGGTGACGCCAACGCCGCAAACACTGCCCGGCGCTATTAGAGGCGGCATCCCTCTTTGCTGGCCTTGGTTCGCCGACGAACGCTATGCGGATGAAAGCCCTGAACGCGATGGCCCCTTCCATGGCCTCGCTCGCCATGCCGCGTGGCGCCTGGACGCCGTCGATGAGCACGACGAAGGCATTGAAGTTCACCTCTTTCCTGAACAGCCCCTGCATACTCAGCTCACCGCAAGGCTGGTGGTTCAGGCCAACGCCCAGCGCTTAAACGTTGAGCTGATTAGCGAGAACATCGGTGAGAGCCCCATGAAGACCAGTGGCGCCCTTCACAGCTACCTCGCCGTTGCCGATATTCACCAGTGCCGGTTAGAGGGCCTGGCTGGCGCACGCTATCTGGATAAATTGCGCGACTTCGCTGAAAGCGAGCAGCAAGGCACGCTCGCTATACACGGTGCCGTGGACCGTATTTACCACACTAATCAAGCTGTGATACTCAATGATGGCATGCGCAGCCTCCGCATCGGCAAACAGTCCAGCGATTCCACGGTGGTTTGGCACCCCAATAGCGACCTGCCTAACGATACGCCCGCTGAAGCCGCCCGCCACTTTATCTGTGTCGAAGCGGCTAATACGCGCTTAGACCCGGTATGGTTGGTGCCCGGCGCCCAGCATTTATTGGGTACGACACTTAGCCGCGGTTAACCCCTGGTTCATCAATGTGTTGGTATCATCAATGGATGAACTAGCTAAGGAGCATACATGAGCCCGCAGTACTGGCTTGAAGCGGCCACATTGGCGTTTAACTTAATTGGTATGGTGGTATGTATTGTTGGCCTGACATTGGCGCAAAAAATGACCCGCCGTTGGCCGGGTTACGTGATTGCCGTTATCGGTTTTCAAATCGCTACCATGCCGATGTTTTATCAGCTGGTGTTAATGTTACGCCACTGATGCTTAAGCACCTTGCCCCACTATTAATGGATAGAGCATGCGCCAACCGTTAAGTCGCGAACTAAGCAATTTGTTAGAGCGGGGTCGTGATCGCCAACTGCGCTTAGCGGTAACCGGCCTTTCTCAAGCGGGTAAAACCGCCTTTTTAACATCGTTAGTCAACCAGCTTCGCCATGCCGGTGTTGAAGCGCGGCTTGATTTACTACCGGCTGCCAGAGAAGGTCGTCTGCTCGGGGCTCAGCGGCTTAATCAACCTGACCTCGGCGTGCCACGTTTTCCCTATGACCCTGGCATGGCTGCGCTGCGTGACACGCCACCGCGCTGGCCAGAACCAACGCGCGGCATCAGCGAATTGCGCTTACAGTTGCGCTACCGCCCCGCCCGAAGCGGCTGGCTAACGCCTGAAATAGCTCATCTCACCCTTGACCTATTCGACTATCCCGGCGAATGGCTGTTGGACCTACCGCTACTGCAGCACGACTTTTACAGCTGGAGCCAGGCCCAGGCACTGCACGAGGGCGAACAACGGCGCGGTCTGTTTAGCGAATGGCTTGCGGCGGTAGAACTGCTTGACCCCGCTAGTGAGGCGGATGAATCGCAGCTCGCCGCCTTGGCCGACGACTATGCCCAGGGTCTGCGCCGCGCTAAACAGGCAGGGTTTTCCGACCTACAGCCCGGGCGTTTTTTGCTGCCTGGGGAGCTAGAGGGGGCACCGGTCCTGCAGTTTTTTCCACTGCCGCAGCTGACTGCCTCCAAAGCAGCGCTGGAGGCACTGCCTGCCAATAGTCTCTACGCCACTCTGGCGGCGCGCTTTCGTTACTATCAGCAGCAGGTGGTCAAACCCTTTTACCGCGACCACTTCCGCCGCTTTGATCGCCAGATTGTCCTCGTCGACGTACTCGGAGCACTTAATGCCGGGCCTGAACGTTTTGAAGACCTTTCCCAGGCCTTGCGCCAACTGATGCACAGCTTTGATTATGGCAAACGTAGCCTGCTAACACGCCTGTTTGCGCCTAAAATTGACCGGCTGGCAATCGCCGCCACCAAGGCCGATCATGTGACACCCGACCAGCACGGCCATGTTGTGCAACTGCTAGAAGCACTCCTGGCTGAGCCGCTCAAAGACCTACGCTTTGCCAACGTGCCGGTTAAGGCCCTCTCCCTTGCGGCCATTCGCGCCACTGAAGCCCGCGAGGTCGTTCACGAGGGGAAACGCTCACCTGCGCTTCGCGGCACCACTTTGGAGGGCGAAGACGTGCTGGTTTATCCCGGCGATGTACCCGCCCGGCTACCCACGGGCAGCTTTTGGCAACAGCAAGGCTTTGACTTTCCAGGTTTTCGACCCATGGAATCCACCTCAGAAGCGCTTGATCATATTCGCATGGATGCTGCGATCGACTGGCTGATTGGAGATAAACTCGCATGACCACCCCACAGCCACGCCGCCACTTCAAGCTGGATGACAGCCCTGAAGAGCCGGTTGAAACAGAAGCTACCCTGCGCCAGCGGGAAGCCTTTGCCGGTGCCAGCGAGCATCACCCACTAGCCCCCCTTCCTGAAGAGAAAGCACTCCCCGCTGCCAGCTTAGGCGCTCCGCGTAAGCGCCGCTGGGGCCTGCTGTTTGCCTTGGTTGGTGGCGCCAGCTTAGGCACGGCGGAGCTGGTGACCGGCATACCCGACGCGCTGGCTGAGTCTCAGTGGCTGGCGATTGCCTGGCAACTGTTCGGAATTAGCCTGATTGGTTTAGGGGGGCTATCGCTGCTCAAAGAGCTGGGCCGATTACGCCGCCTGAAACGGCATGACAAACTACGCGCCGATCTCAGCGAACTCCCTCAGCGCTCACCACAGCAAGCCCGGGCCATGGCCGAGCAGCTTAAGCGTCAGCTCAAACTGTCTGACGATGACCCTCACTGGCTAGCCTTTCAGCGTGCTAGCCAGCCCCACCATAGCGGGGAGGATATCCAAACACTGCTGCGCTACCACCTGCTAACCCCCAGGGATCGTGAAGCCCAGCGGTTGATTACCCGCATGTCCGGTGAAACCGCCATTATGGTGGCAATCAGCCCGCTAACGCTGGTGGATATGGCGCTAGTGGCCTGGCGCAGTTTGGCGATGGTAGATCGGCTATGTCGCCTATACGGTCTTGAGCTAGGCTACGCCAGCCGCCTACGGCTGTTTCGCAACGTGCTGCACAACATGGCCTTTGCCGGTGCCAGCGAAATGGCTACCGATGCCGGTATAGATATGCTTTCGCTGGATTTGGCCGGACGCCTCTCCGCCCGCGCGGGACAAGGTCTTGCCACGGGTCTGCTTAGTGCACGCCTGGGGCTGCGCGCCCAGCGGCTATGTCGCCCAGTGCCCTTCACCATCGATGAACAGCCAAAACTTGCCGACCTACGCCAAGACCTGTGGCGGCAGATAAAACGACTCGACAAAGAAGCTGTGCCGAAGGGCCATCAGCATCAACCATAAATGCAGCGAAGAGTACTCGTCGAACCCACATAGTCAGTGATGATTGATAAAGCTCTCCTCAAAACACGCTGGGATTCAACGCTAGCTGCCGCCATGATGCTTAATTGACATGGCGTCCTCATATGAGGAGAGGTGTTTTATGAATACCCCTAATGATTCAGATTCGCCCTCCATGGCGAGTGATATGCAGACCGACTATGTCGTCGGCCAGGATAATATCAAGGGGCATCTCGGCCCTTTTGGCTTTGATATCCACAACCGGGTCTTCGTTGTCTCAGCCGTTGCTTCCGCCATCTTCATCGTCCTCACCCTGCTTTTTCCTGATCGCGCTGGAAACGCTTTCCAATCCATCGTCGCCTTCTCTACGGGAACGCTGGACTGGTACTTTATGACCGTGGTGGACTTCTTCATTCTGTTCTGCTTGGCGCTGGTCGTGCTGCCCCATGGTTCCGTCAGGCTGGGCGGGCCTGACGCCCGGCCAGATCACAGTTACCTCTCCTGGTTTGCCATGCTGTTCACCGCGGGCATCGGCATTGGCCTGTTGTTCTTCGGCGTGCTGGAGCCGGTTTATCACGCCAACGTCTCGCTGCCCTTAGGCGTCGAGTCTCCATTTGGCGCTGACGGTGAGTTAAATCCTGCGGCGATTGCTGACGCCAGCGCCATGGGTCTGGCGGGCACCTACCTCCATTGGGGCATCCATGGCTGGGCAGTGTATGTGGTGATGGCGCTCGGACTAGGCATTTTCACCTATAACAAGGGACTGCCTTTCTCGATTCGCTCAGCATTTTTTCCCATTCTCGGTGAGCGCGTTTGGGGCTGGTGGGGGCATGTCATCGATATACTGGCGGTGTTCTCCACCCTATTTGGACTAGCCACATCGCTCGGACTTGGGGCGCAGCAAGCCAATGCAGGGATGAATTTTGTCTTCGGCCTGGAAGTGAGCACCATGACCCAGGTTATCGTCATTGTGCTAGTGACGATGGTGGCCCTGGTGTCGGTATGGCGTGGGCTTGAGGGCGGCTTGAAGAAACTCTCTGAGCTCAATATGATCCTGGCCGTTTTGTTCTTCTTTTTCGTGCTGTTCGCGGGCGCTACGCTGGTGGCCCTTAGCGGCTTCTGGGCAGGACTAACCACCTATGTGACCGACTTCCTGCCGTTATCAGCGCCCTTTGGTCGTGACGATGACGCCTACCGCCAGGACTGGACGATTTTCTACTGGGCGTGGTGGATCAGTTGGGCACCGTTTGTCGGCATGTTCATTGCTCGGGTCTCGCGAGGCCGGACGGTGCGTGAATTTATACTCTGTGTGCTGCTGGTACCCAGCCTGTTTATCTTTATCTGGATGGGCGTTTTCGGCTCCACGGCCCTCGATCAGCTCTACGCCAACCCGGCGGGCAGCCTGGTCAAGGAGTATGTGATCGACAATTATAGGCCCGAACTGTCGCTATTCGGCATGCTCAATGAACTGCCGCTGACAGGCCTTATGTCGACCTTGGGCATCGTTTTGGCGCTGATTTTCTTTGTCACCTCCTCAGATTCCGGCTCTTTGGTGATTGACACCATTACCGCTGGCGGCAAGATTGATGCACCACGGCCTCAGCGGATGTTCTGGGCGATTGTGGAGGGGTTGATTGCCATCGTGCTGCTTATTGGTGGGGGCCTGACAGCGCTACAGGCGGGCGTGACCGCCACTGCGATTCCGTTCTCGATTGTGTTACTGCTGATGTGCTACTCGATTATCAAAGCGCTAAATGGCGAACTTCGCCATATGCGCTCCTGATAAGTGAAACACCCCTGCTGAAACCAGCAGGGGTGTTGTTTGTTTTTTTCCAAACACTCAAGCAATACGCTGTTCGCTCTCTGAATCAAATAGGATGGCCCGACCCATGTCGATCCTCAATGCCAACCGCTCCCCCGCGGCTACCGCGCATTTAGGCCCGACCCGGGCGGTTACTTCATGCTCGCCCAGCGGTAGACGCAGCAGAATATCTGCCCCGGTGGGCTCTACCACCGCCACCTTGGTGCTTAGCAGCGTTCCCTCGGCTTGGGACGTTAACCGTTCATCCTCTTCGCTGAAGTGCTCTGGGCGCAGGCCTAGAATCACCGGCTGGTTAAGCCGCTCGGCCAACGCCGCTGCAACTCGCTCTTGAGGCCAGGGCAGAATCAAATCCTCCTCCCCAGGCGTGGCTATGCGCAGCTGATAACCGCCACTATTATCTTCCAGGGTAGCGCGGATAAAATTCATCGACGGCGAGCCCATAAAGCCGGCCACGAACATATCCACCGGGTTGTTGTAGACCTCATCCGGCGTGCCCAGCTGCAGAATATTGCCGTCGCGCATCACCGCAATGCAGTCTGCCAGGGTCATGGCCTCGACCTGGTCGTGGGTGACGTAAACAATCGTAGTACCCAGTCGCTGGTGGAGCTTTTTGATCTCGGTGCGCATATCCACCCGCAGCTTGGCATCCAGGTTGGAGAGCGGCTCATCAAACAGATACACCTTGGGTTCCCGGGCCAGTGCCCGCCCCATGGCTACCCGCTGCCGCTGCCCGCCGGAGAGCTGAGCAGGCTTACGCTCCAACAGGTGGGTGATTTGCAGCAGATCCGCGACACGCTCAACCGCGGCGGTGCGCTCGGCTTTGGGTACCTTGCGCATCTCCAGACCAAAGCTGATATTTTGGCGCACGGTCATGCTGGGGTAGAGGGCGTAGGACTGGAACACCATGGCAATATCGCGATCCGCCGGGGTACGCCAGGTCACGTCTTCGCCATCGATATAGATATTGCCGGAGGTCACCGGCTCTAGCCCGGCAATAGCGTTCATCAGCGTGGACTTGCCGCAGCCTGATGGCCCCACCAGAATCAAAAACTCACCGGAATCGATCGAGATGCTGACATCTTTAAGCACCCGCTCGCTACCAAACTCTTTGCGTACATTGTGGATTTCTAACGCTGCCATAATGAAAATCCTATTATAAGACTGCTGACAAAGTTGTTAGCCCGGTCAGAACAACCCTTCGCGGGGGCGCTGTAAATCCCTCCCTGGACGCTACTTTTTCCATCCATGGAAAAAGACCCCCGCTACGGGTT
The DNA here is from genome assembly GCF_007692655.1 of Halomonas sp. GTDB lineage: Bacteria > Pseudomonadota > Gammaproteobacteria > Pseudomonadales > Halomonadaceae > Vreelandella. Next base: position 29,757 of record NZ_REBQ01000118.1, on the reverse strand, counting down.
GATCTGACCTTGTGAAAGCAAACTTTAGAAAGTTGTCATCAATCTGATTGTTATTAACCTTTCACGGAACCGGCCGTCAGCCCACGTACGAAGTATTTTCCCGCCAGCACATACACCACCAGGGTGGGCAGCGCGGCAATCATCGCCGCTGCCATATCCACGTTGTACTCGCGCACGCCGGTAGAGGTATTCACCAGGTTGTTAAGCGCCACGGTTACCGGTTGGGTGTTGTGGGCCGAAAACGCCACCCCAAACAGAAAGTCGTTCCATATTTGGGTGAATTGCCAAATCACCGAGACCACAATGATGGGCGCGGAAACTGGCAGCAGAATGCGCCAGAAGATTCGAAAAAACCCCGCGCCATCCAGCTTTGCCGCCGATACCAGCTCGTTGGGGATACCCACGTAGAAGTTGCGGAAAAACAGGGTGGTAAAGGCAATACCAAACACCACGTGCACCAGAATCAGACCGGCACGAGAGCTGGAGATCCCCAGCCAGCCAAGGGTTTGCGCCATGGGCAACAGCACCACCTGAAAGGGAATAAAGCAGCCGAACAGCATTAGTGCGAAGACTAACTCTGAGCCTTTAAAGCGCCACTTGGTCAGCGCATAACCGTTGAGGGCGCCGATGGTGGTGGAGATCAGCACGGCGGGAATCACAATCGCAAAGGAGTTCCAGAAATAGCCCCCGATGCCATCGCAGCGCATGCCGGTGCAGGCTTCCCCCCAGGCTTTTGCCCAAGGTTCCAAAGTCGGGTTTTGCGGTAGCGAAAGTAGCGTACCGGCGCTGATTTCACTCAGTGGCTTTACCGAGGTCATCAACATCACCACCAGCGGCAGGATATAGAACAGGGCGGCGAGTATCAGCACGCCATAGAGCAGGCCACGGCCCAAGCGCGCAGCGGGCGTTTGACGACGAATCACGTTAGCCATGCTTGCGGCTCCTTAATTCGGAGTAGAGATAGGGGATCAAAATCGCCAGCACGCCGCCCAACATCAGCATGGCGCTAGCAGACCCCAAGCCAATCTGCGCCCGGGTAAAGGCATGGGCATACATAAAGGTGGCGGGTAAGTCAGTGGCATAGCCAGGCCCGCCGCCGGTTAATGCGACGACCAGATCAAAGCTCTTGATAGCGATATGGGCCAAAATCATCACGGCGCTAAACACCACTGGGCGCAGGCACGGCATCACCACGCGCCAATAAATCCGTGGCAGGCTGGCGCCATCCAACTGAGCGGCTTTGACAATGCTGTCGTCGATGCCCCTTAGGCCGGCTAAAAATAGTGCCATGACAAAGCCTGAGGCCTGCCACACGGCAGCTATCACCAGGGTGTAAATGGCCATATCCGGGTCGACAATCCAATCAAAGCGAAACGACTCAAAGCCCCAGCTTTGCACCATCGCCTGAATACCCAGCTGCGGGTTAAGCAGCCACTTCCACACCACCCCGGTGACGATAAACGACAGCGCCATGGGGTAGAGGTAAATGGTGCGCAGGGCGCCTTCCTGACGAATCTTTTGATCGAGAAGAATGGCCAGAAACGCGCCAATCACCAGACAAATCAGCACAAACAGCACGCCAAAAATCATCAGGTTGGTCGAAGCAACCCACCAGCGCTCGTTTGCCATTAAGCGCGCATACTGGCCAAAGCCGACAAAGTTGTAGCTGGGCAGCATGCGCGAACTGGTTAAGGAGAGTACAAAGGTCCACAGCATGAAGCCGTAAACAAAAAACAGCGAAATCGCCACCGACGGCGCCAGCACCAAGCGCGGCAGCCAGGCCTGCAAACTGCCGGATGGCGCCGAGCGCTTAGTGCCAGGCCCTAAGGGCGTCGCAGCGGTATTTTTCATGGGGAGGGTGTCTCGCATGAAGAAGTGTCCTTGCCAGGAATCCTTTACAGGAAGCCTTTAAAGAAAGCCTTGCCAGAAAATTCTGCCACCGCCGTTGCGGCGGTGGCGGGGAACGTTCAGCGTGTTAAACGTCGTGCCCCGGTAGGGTTAGAAAGCAGCCGCTTGTGCTGCCCTTACCATGCGTTGCGCGGCTTCTTCGGCGGGCATATTGGCGTCGTTGAAGTAGTTCGTTACCACGTCGAAGATGGCACCCTGTACATCCGCCCGTACGGCCATACCATGTGCCATGCTCGGCACTAAGCCGCCCTCATCTGCGGTGCGCTGAAAATCGGCCAAGGATTGCTGGGCGCAGCTATCAAACTCGCTCATGTCCAGATCAGGCCGCGCAGGAATGGAGCCTTTGGCGAGGTTAAATGCCTCCTGAAAGGTAGGCTCAAGCACTAAGCGGGCAAGCGCCTGCTGGGCATCATGCTCACCTTCATCGGTAACCCGGAACATGGCCAGGCTATCGATATTGAAGGTGAACGCATCCTCTGTACCCGGCGCCGCTGCACACAGGTAGTCTTCCCCGGCGGTTAAGCCTGCAGCGGTGAACTCCCCTTTTGCCCAGTCCCCCATCAACTGCATGCCTGCGGTACCTTCAATTACCATGGCGGTGGCAATATTCCAATCGCGCCCGGACATGCCATCATCCATTAACTCCCGCGTACGCTTGAAGTCTTCCAGGGCTGCGATCATCTGTTCGCCACCCAGCGCTTCGGGGTCCAGCTCCACCAACGCCTGTTGATAAAACTCGCTGCCCTGGCCACCTAGCAGCACGCTTTCAAACACCGTGGCGTCCTGCCAGGATTGACCGCCGTGGGCAAGCGGCACGTAGCCCGCTTCGCGGATGGCTTCACCGGCGGCAAACATCTCATCCAGGGTGGTAGGCATTTCAACGCCAGCGGCCTCGAGCACCGCTGGATTGGCCCATAGCCAGTTCACTCGGTGCACATTGACGGGTACCGCTACATATTGACCGTCGTAGCGCATAATATCGGCCACGACCTCTGGTAGCAGCTCATCCCAACCTTCGGCCTCCGCTACCTCATTCAAGTCACCCAGCAAGCCCAGCTCGCCCCACTCCTGAATCTCAGGGCCCTTGATCTGAGCAGCTGAAGGTGGATTGCCCGACATGGCACGGGATTTCAGCACCGTCATGGCGGTTTCACCGCCGCCGCCGGCCACCGCAAAGTCCTGCCAGCCGTAGCCTTCCGCTTCCATTAACTCTTTAAGTACGTTGGCGGCCCGGGCTTCACCGCCGGAAGTCCACCAGTGGAGCACTTCAACCTCAGCGGCCTGGGCGGTTGTCGCGAGAGTAGCCCCTGCCAAAGCAAGCGCGAGTGTTGTCTTCTTAAACGTCAACATGGCGTAAACCCTTATATTGTTATTGTCCTTCCGGACGTTTGGCTTTTAGAAGACTACTCCAAGGCAAGCAGTAAGGTGAGTTACCGAGTCCTGCATAGTGTTGGGGTTTTATTACAAGTCTGTAATAGTTTCCTGGCGAGGCAGCGTTAGGGTAACGACCAAGCCCTTTTCAGCGTGGTTGGCGAGCGTAATATCACCGCCGTGGGCGCGGGCGATATGCCGGGCAATGCCCAGCCCCAGGCCGCTGCCACCGGTATAGCGACTGCGCGACGGCTCCAGGCGGACAAAAGGTGAAAACACCCGCCCTAACTGCTCATCGGGGATGCCGGGGCCATGATCGCGAATACGCAGGGTGACCACGTTACCCTGCTCAAGTAACTGGACATCGGCCTGCTTACCGTAGAACACCGCATTCTCAAGCAGGTTAGCAAGGCAACGCTTAAGCGCCAGCGGCTTGGCAATCAGCGGGGCAATGGGGTGGCTGGCTTTCTCAATGGTCACCTGTGCGCCCTGCAGGCTCAGCTCTTCGGCCAACTCTTCAAGTAGCGATTCAAGGCCGACGGGGGCTGGCTCTTCGTGTAGATCGAGCCCTTTCACTGAGGCCAAGGCACCTTTCACCAAACTATCCAGCTCATCCAGTGAGGCGCAAAAACGCTCGCGCTGGTAGTCATCATCGAGCATTTCAGCGCGCAGCCGCATACGGGTCAAGGGCGTTTTCAAGTCATGGGAAATCGCCGAGAAGAGCCGCTCGCGCTCCTCAATCTGCTCACGAATACGCCGCTGCATACGATTGAACGCCGCCGCAGTGGCAGCGACTTCTTTCGGCCCGCTCTCTTTTAGCGGCGGCATATCCAGGTCATCGCCTAGCTGATTCGCCGCTTTTGATAGCCGCGCCAGCGGCCGGGTGACGCTGGTAATGCCCAATAGCGAGAGTGCCAGTACGCTTAACAGAACCAACAGCCCCACCAGCAAGCGCTCCTCAGAGAGCCAGCGATAGCCGCTGAAAATATCCGGTACGCCCAGCAGCGTGGCCACATAAAGCCAGGTGTCGGGAGCAAGCTCTAACTGAACGACTAAAATCGGCGGGGAGAGAGGTTCCATCATCAGGCTGTGCTGCCCCCAGCGGGGCGGCAGGTCATAGAGCAGCACTTCGTTGTTCAGCACGCGCAGGTTCTCCGGGCGGGAGAACTCGACAATCACATCGTCGATATTGAGCTGCTGGGTCAGCACCGTGCGTACATTGTGCACCACCACCTCTTTTTCCGGCCCCGAGCCAATATCGTCGATGGTGAGCCTGCGCTCGTTAACGCTAACAAAAAAGCGCGTGCCGCCCATATTGCGTAGCTGGTCGAGCACGATATGGCGGTATTCAACCGGTAGCGAGCGGAAAAACCTCATGGTGGAGGCGATGCTAAACGCCATGTTGGTGGAGAGCTCATCCAGCTGCGCCAAGTGACTGGAGCGTACCTGGGCAGTCCACAGCGCGTAGCTGGCCCCTTGGGCGACCAGCACACCGGCGATCATAATGATCACGAAACGCCCACGCAGCGATGCCGGTAGCCAGCGGGCGATTCGTCTGATAAAGCGACGCCTTGTATTCGCCCATTTAGTGCTTTTCACGTTAATGCGTCTACCTGGGCGGTCAACACATAGCCTGCCCCGCGCACGGTACGAATCAGCTGCGAGTGCTGGGCGTCCTCCCCCAGCCGCTGGCGCAGGCGGCAAACATGAACATCAATAGAGCGATCAAGCGGGGGCGCGTCTCGCCCACGAGTTAGCGCATAAAGGTCATCCCGGGTAATCACGGTAGCGGGACGTTCTAAAAACACCTGCAGCAGTTGAAAATCCGCCCCCGAAAGCGCGGTGCGTTCACCCTGCAGATCGATCAGCTCGCGGGTCATACGGTCAAGCTGCCAATTGCCAAAACTGACCCAACGGGCCTGCCCCGGGGGGAGTACAGGGGGCGCGCAACGGGTACGCCGTAGCACCGCTTTGATACGCGCCAGCAATTCGCGGGGATTAAATGGCTTACCCAGGTAATCATCGGCACCCAGCTCTAAGCCAAGGATACGGTCGGTCTCATCAGCGCTGGCGGTGAGCATAATAATCGGCACATCGCTGTGCTTTCTAACATCACGGCAGATGGTAAAACCGTCGTCACCGGGCAGCATTAAATCGACGATTAGCAAGTCAGGCGTGTGTTCAGCCCGCAGGGTATGCAGTGCTTGCGCACCGTCCGCCGTGAACACCCGGTAACCGTGGCGGCCCAGGTAGTCAGCAAGCAGTTCACAAATTTCCGGATCGTCATCGACCACAATCAAGGTAGCAGGCGTGGTTGTCATCGCAGCGGTTGTCGCCCTACGTCGTTGTCATTATTGGATCTTGATGATGGTCGAGGGGCTAGGCAGTAGCAATAGCGCTACAACCAAGGTCGCATTGGCATCACGATCTTAGGCACTTAAAGCCCAAAGCGCTGTTTCAGCCACTCGGCAACAGCAGCTTCACCGTTATGCCCGATGCGCTCGGCGCCCTTTATACGATCGAAGAGCGCCGGATGGGCGTTAGCCATGACCTGGGCCTCCCCGGCTAAATTAAGCATCTCGATATCATTGAGGTTATCGCCAAACGCTAGGCAATCTGATGGTGTTAAGCCCAGCCGTTCAAGCAGTGATGACAGCGCTACGCCCTTATTTACCCCGCCGGCCATGATTTCCAAAGCGTCGGTGGTTGAGTAGGTAATATGCAGCCCGTTGCCGTGGGCGTCATGGGCCTGGGTTTCCAGCTGTTTCAGAGCCACTGGGTCACCTAAATAAAGCACTTTGCCCACGCCATTAATATCCATCTGCCCAGGCGGCACTACGTCGTAGGTAAAGCCTGTGGAAGCGTGAAGAGAGAGCAACTGTGGCGCCTCCGCATCAATATGCCAGCCGCCTTCACGATATAAGCTAAGCCGCACCTGCGGCGGGCGCGGCAAGTTAATCAGTGTTTTTGCATGTTCGGGGATAAGGTGATTAGCCGCCAGCAAGGCGTCGTCAGGCGCGTGAACGTAGGCGCCATTGGTGCTGATCAAATGCGCGGGAATATCCAACTGATCGCGAAACACCTTCATATCATGATAGTGACGGCCAGATGCTAGCGCGACATGATGACCTTGCTTTACCAGCGCCCGTAAAACCTCGACGGTGCTTTCGTGCAATGTGTGGTCGCTTCCTAGCAGAGTCCCATCCAGGTCAGAAACAATCAGGCGAGGTGTCATAGCGCGCTCCATGAGTATGAAAGTTTAGCTTAACCGATTCTCCTGAGCGCATGTAAGCCTTTGACTAACCGTCGCCATGACCAACTTCACACAGTGACAATTGGCGCAGCCTGCGGGAATCCGTATAGTGGCACCCTAACTCTTGCCAACTGATTGAGCTCATGCTTCAGAACAACGCCATGCTTGCCCAGCTCAAGCAACAGATTCGTCAAACCACCCCCCGCGCTGAAGGGGTGATCAAAGCCACCGACAAAGGTTTCGGGTTTCTCGAAACCGACGACGGTGAATCCTATTTCGTGCCACCGCCCGCTATGAAGCTCGTGATTCACGGGGATCGGGTGGAAGCGGTTATCCACGAGAACGGTGACAAAAAATCCGTTGAGCCTGAAAAGCTGATAGAAGCTGGGTTGGATCGGTTTGTTGCCCGCGTACAGAAACGCGAAGGCCGCTTGTCCGTCGTGCCTGACCATCCGTCGATTAAAAATGTTATCAAGGCGCGCATTAAGCGCAGCCTGGATGAAGAGAGCATTGCTGATGGCGATTGGATCGTAGCGCGCTTAGTGCGTCATCCACTCAAGGCCGACGACCGCGCCTTCTTTGCCCAGATTGATGAGCTGGTCGCTAAAAGTGACGACCCGGCGGTGCCATGGCGCGTCACTCTAGCTCGCCATGCGCTAGAGCAGGAGTGCCCCGACGCAGGCACCGACTGGCCGCTAATGGATGAAGGTCTTACCCGCGAAGATTTAACCGCGACCCCCTTCTTCACCATTGATGGTGAGAAAACCCGCGATATGGACGATGCGCTGCATATTGAGACTCGTCCTGAAGGCGGCTGGCGCCTTAGCGTAGCAATTGCAGACCCCACGGCGTATGTAGCTGAGGGTCATGCGGCAGATTTAGAAGCCCGCACCCGTGCTTTCACCGTTTACCTGCCCGGCCAGAACGTCACCATGCTCCCGGAGCAGTTGGCAGACGACCTCTGCTCGCTGTGGGAAAACCAGGAGCGCCCGGCACTGGCCTGCACGCTGGATATTAATGCTGACGGCAGCCTTGGCGATTACCGTTTCTTCGCTGCGAACGTTAAATCCCACGCCAAGCTAGTTTATGACACAGTTTCTGATTGGATCGAAGGTCAAGGTGAGTGGGCGCCGGCAGATGATATTGCCGAGCAGCTCACCGCACTGCGTGATTTGACCGAAGCGCGCACGGCATGGCGCAACGAACACGCGCTGGTGTTTAAGGACCGTCCCGATTACGTGTTTGACCTGGACCCCGCCGGAAACGTGCTGGCGGTACGCACTGAAGATCGGCGTATTGCTAACCGTATGATTGAAGAGTCTATGATTGTGGCCAATGCCTGCTGTGCAGACTTCCTTGCTCAGCATATCGGTCACGGTATCTTCAACGTGCACCGCGCCTTTGAGCCTGAGAAAGCCGAGGCCGCTCAGGAGTTTTTAGCGGGTCAGGAGATCGTTGTCGAGCGCGAAGCGCTAACCGAGCTTGCCCGCTACACCGAGCTAAAGCGTGCGCTGGAAAGCCGCGACGATGCCTGGCTGGATGCGCGCCTGCGCCGCTTCCAGGGCTTCACCATGATGTCCGCCCAGCCCGGCCCGCACTTTGGTTTAGGTTTGGCTGCCTATGCCACCTGGACCTCGCCAATTCGTAAGTATGGCGATATGGTCAACCACCGCTTGATCAAGCGTGTGTTGAAGGGTGAACAGGCGCCTGCTGAAGCGACCCAGCAGCTCACCGAGCAACTGACCGAGCGCCGCCGTCTAAACCGTATGGCCGAGCGTGACGTAAAAGATTGGCTTTACGTGCGATACCTAACGCCTGCGGCCCAGAACCAAGACACTTTTGAGGCCGAGATCATGGCTATCAACCGTGGTGGAATGCGCGTTCGTTTGCTGGAAAATGGCGCCACCGCCTTTGTACCCGCACCGTTGATGCACAGCGACCGTACGAAAGTGGTCATTGATGACAAAGAGGGGCGGATTCAAATCGAAGGCGAAGAGCGTTATAAGCTTGGCGATCCGCTTCGTGTAACACTCACCGAAGCCCGCGAAGAGACCCGTTCGCTGGTAGCAAAACCCGTTGCGTAGGCTAGGCTGCTACCATCAGCGGTGACTTGATCAGTGATAGGCCCTAATGAGTGATAAACAAAAACGGCGCCCTAGGGCGCCGTTTTTGTTTTAGGGGGCAATCAGTTTGTTGTCATCAATTTTGCTGGTGTTGATAGAAAAAACGTAGCATCTCTTTCGTCGCACAGGGACCCTTGGGATCAGTATAGCTGCCTGCTGTGCTGCCTCCCGACCAGGCATGGCCAGCGCCGTGTATTTGCCACTGCTCCATTTGGGGTTGGCCCTTCTCATCGTGATACGTGGTATGCGTATAGCGATAGCCGTTGGCCACCTTTCCCTGCACCACCTGCGCTCTTGCTTGACGTAATGCACGGTACTGAGCGGCGACGCGATCAGCATTGCTGGGGTGTACGGTGGTATCCCGGTCGCCATGAAAGATGATGGCGGGCACTGTCGACGCCCATGTTGTTGTTTGTTTTGCACCACCCAATGGCCCTGTCCCTCCCTGCATGGCACCCAACGCATCGGGAAGGCTTTTGGCCACGCCGTGGGGCAGCCCGGAGTGAACTCCCACCGCCGCAAACAGGTCAGGATAGGTCATTGCCAGTGTGGTTGCCATGGCAGCGCCTGCTGAAAGCCCCGCCACATAGACCCGAGAAGTATCCAGCCCATGGGTATCGATGATTTGGCGGGTCATACCAGCGAGGATGGCTGGCTCACCGCCTTCGCGCTGCTGATCCTCTACCTTGAACCAGTTCCAGCATTTGGAGCTATTAGCGCTCGCCGGTTGAGCGGGATAAAGCACACAGCACAGCTGCTCTTCGGCTAGCCGATTCATCTCGGTGCCAGCCGCAAAATCATCCGGGCTTTGCGTGCAGCCATGAAGCATCACCACCAGCGGTAATGCCTGGCCATGATAGCCGCTGGGGATATAGAGTTTGTAATCGCGCCTACCCACTTGATGGGTAAAATGACCGGCAGTGAACGCACCGGGCCGTGGCTTTTCGGTGGCGCCCTTCGCTTGCTCGGGCTGCGTTATTTCACCGCGAAACTTCATCCACTTGTCTCGCCACTCAGCAGGCATTTTAATATCACCTGCCGAAAATGCCCCAGGTGCTGATGCTTCAGGTCTCGATGCTTCAGCAGCCGGCTTGGCGGTGTATGACCTTGATGCTTTGCCCTCTTCATCAATGACCTGACAGGTTCCATCGAAGGTGTTGCCGCCCTGGTAAGTTTGATCCGGGGTTTCTTCCCACTTCGTTTCTGGCGAGGCACCTTGCAGTAGGGCCATGGCCTCCTGCAGCTTTCCCGCACGCGTGAGCCGCGTCGCTTCTTCCATTCGCTTCGTCATGCTGGCATCGATCATATTCAATATCCTTATTTAATGATGGCGTGGTGGGTGATTAGGCAGGGTGTGCGTTAGTGGTTCAGTGGATTCGATCCACCAGAGCAGCTTTAACCGCTTTGCTGGCGTGCAGTGCCCCCAGCACCACCACCGACTCGATGGTGGCACGTGCAAGCTCTGGGGTAACGTCGTCGGCAATGCTAGCCATACCCAACACCTGGATCCGCAGCATCTCCCCAGCCGACTGTAGAGCTTCCAGATCCCCCCGACTGTAGTGTTCAAGTCCCAGTACAAACGATTTGCGAGTGACCGTTTCCCTAACAACATCAGCATGGGTCGCCAACTGATTACGGATGGCGGTGCGAATCAGATCGGTTCGATTGGAGTAGAAACCTTCCTGAACCAGCAAATCGACCTGCCCCAGATCAACAACACCCAAATTAATGGTTATTTTCTCACTGGAGTCACCGCTCTTGCGGCGGAGTTCATGCACGCTCATGTTTAATTCCTCATGGTCCTGATAGCGGACCTCTCAGACGGGCGCTCTTAAAGCCCCCTATGTGATCCAACAACAAACTTCGCGCACCTTAAAACATCTCAAAAACATGCCATTCAAAAACATTCTACTCAAAAGTATTACACTCAAAAACATCCCGTCGGAATCCATATACCATCCATATGGATGGTATTAATACTATCTGAGTTTTACGAATTGTCCAGCCAAACTTCATAGCAACGAAAAATCCCCACCGAAAGGCGGGGCATTAGACGTTACGGTAAAGGGCAGGAGAAAATGAGTAGGCACAAATAATAAAGGCGCCCCGAGGGGCGCCTTTATTGCGAACGACTAAAAGCTAGCAGCTTACCAGCCAGTCACTTCTTTCAGCGCGTCGCCGATTTCAGCCAAAGAGCGCACGGTTTTAACACCAGCGTCTTCAAGAGCAGCAAACTTCTCATCAGCGGTGCCTTTACCGCCAGAGATGATCGCGCCCGCGTGGCCCATACGCTTGCCAGGAGGTGCAGTCACACCAGCAATGTAGGAAACCACAGGCTTAGAAACGTTGGCTTTGATGTAAGCCGCTGCTTCTTCTTCAGCCGTACCGCCGATTTCACCGATCATCACGATGGCTTCGGTTTTTGGATCTTTCTCGAACATCTCAAGGATGTCGATGAAGTTGGAACCCGGAATCGGGTCGCCGCCGATACCTACACAGGTAGACTGACCAAAACCGTGGTCTGTGGTCTGCTTAACGGCTTCATAGGTCAAGGTACCCGAACGGGATACGATACCTACTTTGCCCGGCTGGTGAATGTGACCCGGCATGATGCCGATTTTGCACTCACCCGGCGTGATAACACCGGGGCAGTTCGGGCCGATCAGACGCACACCCAGCTCGTCGCACTTCACTTTGGCTTCGAGCATATCTAACGTAGCGATGCCTTCAGTGATGCACACAATCAGCTTGATACCGGCATTTGCCGCTTCAAGGATTGAGTCTTTACAGAACGGCGCCGGTACGTAGATCACGCTGGCTTCCGCGCCGGTTTTCTCTACCGCTTCTTTAACGGTGTTGAAAACGGGCAGACCGAGGTGCTCTTGGCCGCCTTTGCCCGGTGTAACACCACCGACCATTTGCGTACCGTAGGCAATCGCCTGCTCGGAGTGGAACGTACCTTGGCCGCCGGTAAAGCCCTGGCAGATGACCTTGGTGTTCTTATCGATCAGGATGCTCATTACTTGCCCTCCGCCGCTTTAACGACCTGCTGAGCCGCGTCGGTCAGACTAGTAGCCGCGATGATGTTCAGACCGCTAGATGCTAATTTCTCAGCACCCAATTCGGCGTTGTTACCTTCCAGACGTACGACAACCGGCACGTTAACACCGACCTGCTCAACGGCACCGATAATGCCTTCAGCGATCATGTCACAACGTACGATACCGCCGAAGATGTTAACCAGTACTGCTTTAACATTGTCGTCGGACAGGATGATCTTGAACGCTTCTGCCACGCGCTCCTTGGTAGCGCCGCCGCCGACGTCCAAGAAGTTAGCCGGCTTGCCGCCGCTCAGATTGACGATGTCCATGGTGCCCATGGCCAAACCCGCGCCGTTAACCATGCAGCCGATGTTGCCATCCAGTGCGACATAGTTAAGTTCCCACTTCGCTGCATCGGCTTCGCGAGAGTCTTCTTGCGAAGGATCGCGCATCGCTTGCAGGTCTGGGTGACGGTAGAGGGCGTTGCTGTCTAGACCCAGTTTGGCGTCTAGGCAGTGCAGATTGCCTTCGTCAGTAATGACCAGCGGGTTAATTTCTAACAGCGCCAGATCTTTGTCGTGGAACAACTGAGAAAGACCCAGGAAAATCTTGGTGAACTGCTTGATCTGGTCGCCTTTCAGGCCCAGTGCAAACGCCAACTCACGGGCTTGGTAGGGCTGTGCGCCGACTAGCGGATCAATTTCGGCTTTGAGAATTTTCTCGGGCGTTTCTTCCGCCACCGTCTCAATCTCAACACCGCCTTCAGTAGAGGCCATGAAGACAACGCGACGAGTGGTACGGTCAACCACAGCACCAAGATACAACTCATCGGCGATGTCAGTGCAGGTTTCAACTAGAATCTTGGCAACCGGCTGACCTTTTTCGTCAGTTTGGAAGGTGACCAAGTTCTTACCTAACCACTTTTCAGCAAATGCTTTGGCTTCGGCGGGGTCTTTGATTAGCTTAACGCCACCCGCTTTACCGCGGCCACCGGCGTGAACCTGGGCTTTAACCACCCACATGTCACCACCGATTTTTTTACACGCTTCTTCCGCTTCTTCGGGGGTGTCGACTGCAAAGCCTTTAGACACTGGTAGACCGTAATCGGCAAACAGCTGTTTACCTTGATACTCGTGAAGATTCATCGATTCATGCCATTGGTTGCATGTGACTCGAACGATGATCAGTTTGTTTAAAAGAACAAGCTTAAAAAACTGATCATCCCCGTTCTTTCGATCTTTGTGGATTTAAGACAAAGCCGAAAGTGTTGCGCCACCTAAGGGTGGCGCTTCGTTGTTTAACTAACTTATTTACGCTTTTTACGGTTGGCCATATGAATCGCGTGGCCATCAACCGCAAGGGCTGCTTCGTGCACAGCTTCCGACATGGTCGGGTGCGCGTAGCAGGTCAATGCCAGGTCTTCAGCACTGGAGCCGAATTCCATCGCAATCACGCCTTGGGCAATCATTTCGCCAGCGTGTTGACCCACGATATGCATCCCGAGAATGCGGTCAGTTTCCGCATCGGCGATGATTTTGGCGCTGCCTTCTGTCGCGTTGTTGGCCATGGCACGACCGCTGGCTGCGAAGGGGAAGGTGCCGGTTTTAACTTCGATACCTTTGGCTTTCGCGTCTTGCTCGGTCATACCAACCCACGCCACTTCCGGGTAGGTATAGATAACGCTAGGAATAGTGTCGTAGTTCATCTCGGCTTTATGGCCAGCGATGATATCAGCCACCATAATGCCCTCTTCAGAGGCTTTGTGCGCCAGCATAGGGCCACGTACACAGTCACCAATGGCATAAACGCCCGGCACGTTGGTACGGCACTGGTCATCGACAAAGATAAAGCCACGCTCATCCAGCTCAATGCTGACACCGTCGGCAATCACGCCCTTGGTGTAGGGGCGGCGGCCAACACAGACGATGAGCTTATCAAAGGTCATTTCCTGCTCGCCATTGGCATCGCTGTATTTAACAACGACTTCATCGTCTTTGACTTCAGACCCGGTAACACGTGCGCCGAGTTTGATATCAAGGCCTTGCTTCTTAAGCAGTTTCTGGGTCTCTTTAGCGACGGTGGTATCCACCATCGGCAGGAAGGAATCCATGGCTTCGAGTACGGTGACTTCCGACCCCAAACGACTCCATACGCTGCCAAGCTCAAGCCCGATAATACCCGCACCGATCACGCCTAAACGCTTCGGTGTTTCGGTGAATTCCAAGGCGCCGGTGGAATCAACAATCAGGCCTTCTGTCAGCGGCGTCGGTGGAATTTCAACCGGCACTGAGCCTGCTGCAATAACGATGTTCTCAGCGTCATAGGTGGTCGCGTTGCCATCAGCATCGGTAACTTCAACCTGCTTGCCCGAAATGACCTTACCGGTACCTTCAAGAGCGGTGACGCCATTGGCTTTGAACAGGCCAGAGATGCCGCCGGTCAAGTTCTTAACGATCTTGTCCTTGCGCGCCATCATCTTGGTAACGTCCATGGAGACGTCGCCTGCTTGAATGCCCATGTCGTCGAAATCGTGCTTGGCCTCAACAAACTTATGCGACGCTTCCAGCAACGCTTTAGACGGAATACAGCCCACGTTTAAGCAGGTGCCGCCGTGAACAACGTTGCCTTCTTTGCCAATCCATTTTTCAACGCAGGCCGCTTTTAGGCCCATCTGCGCAGCACGAATGGCGGCCACGTAACCACCAGGGCCCGCACCGATAACGATCACATCAAACTTATCAGCCATGTTAACTCCTTTAGCTTGCTGACCTCCCGCCCTTTTGACTAAGGCGGGAGGCTGCGTGCGATTGCAGATTAATCCTGGTTATGCATCAGCGTAGGTAATAAATATGACGCTTATGCTTTTTAGACATCCAGCAGCAAACGTGCCGGGTCTTCCAGCAATTCTTTAAGAGTAACCAAGAATTGGACAGCATCTTTGCCGTCGATCATACGGTGGTCGTAAGAGAGCGCCAGATACATCATCGGACGAATCTCGACCTTACCGTTGACTGCCATCGGTCGGTCCTGAATTTTGTGCATACCCAGGATGGCGGTTTGCGGCGGGTTAATGATCGGGGTCGACATCAATGACCCAAAGGTGCCGCCATTGGTGATGGTGAACGTGCCACCGATCATGTCGTCCATACCCAGTTTGCCATCACGAGCGCGTTTACCGAAGTCGACAATAGTGCGCTCGACGTCAGCAATTTTCATGCTGTCGGTATCACGTAGTACCGGCACGACCAAACCACGGTCGGTTGAAACGGCAACACCGATATCTTGGTAACCGTGATAAACAATGTCGGTACCGTCGATGGAAGCGTTCACATCAGGGTAGCGCTTGAGCGCTTCAGAGGCGGCTTTTACAAAGAAGCCCATAAAGCCCAGTTTAATATCGTGAGCTTTTTGGAATGTCTCTTTGTACTGCGCACGAAGGGCCATGATTTGCGACATGTCCACTTCGTTGTAGGTGGTCAACATGGCAGCAGTTTGCTGCGCCTGAACCAAGCGTTTGGCAATGGTTTGGCGCAGACGGCTCATGGGTACACGCTTCTCAACGCGATCACCTT
Source organism: Halomonas sp. (assembly GCF_007692655.1). Classification (GTDB taxonomy): domain Bacteria; phylum Pseudomonadota; class Gammaproteobacteria; order Pseudomonadales; family Halomonadaceae; genus Vreelandella. Next base: position 14,489 of record NZ_REBQ01000118.1, on the reverse strand, counting down.
CCGCTGCGGGTGCTGCTGCCGCTTTGGCCGGCGCAGCAGACTTCGCCGCTTTCTTGGCGGAGCCATCTTTAACTGCTTTTTGAACGTCTTCTTTCAAGATACGGCCACCTTTACCGGTGCCCTCAATCTTGGCAACGTCTAGGTCGTGTTCAGCGACCATTTTACGCGCGGCGGGAGCGAGGATTTTGTCACCGACTTTCTCATCGATGCCATCGTCGTCGCTGCTGTCGGCTTTAGCGGACGCTGAGTCATCACCGCTCTCTCCAGCACTACCAGCACCTTCGGTAAAGACGGCAAGTACTGCTTCGGATTCAACCTGGCTGCCCTCTTCGGCTTTAATTTCAGCCAGGGCGCCATCGGCTGGGGCGACAACTTCCAGCACTACTTTGTCGGTTTCGATGTCAGCCAGCACTTCATCGCGCTTGACCGCTTCACCCACTTTTTTGTGCCAAGTCGCGACGGTGCCTTCCTGGATCGACTCAGGGAAGCTAGGCGCTTTTACGTCGTGCTGCTTACCGCCACCGCTGCTGGCCGGTTTTTCTTCAGACGACTTACTCTCAGAAGCTTCTTTTTTAGGCGCTTCAGAAGAGCTTTCTTCTTTGCCGCCGTCACCCGAAGAACTGCCTTCACCAATTTTACCAAGCACCTGCTCTGACTGGACGGTATCACCCTCTTCGGCCATGACGTCTGTCAGTGTACCCGCTTCCGGTGCGACGACTTCTAGCACCACCTTGTCGGTTTCGATTTCAACAATCAGCTCGTCACGCTCAACGCTGTCACCCGGCTTTTTATGCCACGCTGCCACAGTGCCCTCGGCAACGGATTCCGGAAAGGTTGGCGCTTTGATCTCAGTAGCCATGTCGTTTCCCTTGTGTGTTCTCTAAATCCAGTGGCCGCTTATAGGTTAAAAGCGTCTTCCACCAGCTGGCGCTGCTGTTCAGTATGGACGGACATATAGCCAGCTGCCGGAGCAGCGGAGGCAGGACGTCCTGCAAATTTCAAATCGCGCCCGAAGCCATCTTTCAGCATATCGGCCACTGCACGCATATGGTGCTGGCTGGAGTACCAGGCGCCTTGATTGAGCGGCTCTTCCTGACACCAGACGATATCTTCAACGTTGGTATAGTCCTTAAGCGCTTCCAGAAGTTCTTCTTTCGGGAAGGGGTAAAGTTGCTCAAGGCGCAATATCGCCGTGTCAGAACGCTCGTTCTCAGCACGCCATGCCGCCAGGTCGTAATAGACCTTGCCAGCACATAGCACCACTCGGGTGACCTTTTCCGGCGCAAGATCCGCTTGATCGGCGAGGACCATATGGAACTTACCGTGAGCCAGATCTTCGAGGCTCGAAATCGCTTCTTTGTGGCGCAACAGCGATTTAGGCGTCATCACCACAAGAGGTTTACGCAGCGGGCGGATTACCTGACGACGCAGCAAGTGGTAAATCTGCGCGGGGGTAGTCGGCACACATACCTGCATATTGTGCTCAGCACACATTTGCAGGAAACGCTCTAAGCGTGCGGAGGAGTGTTCAGGGCCCTGACCTTCGTAGCCATGGGGCAGTAGCATGGTTAAACCACACACACGGCCCCACTTCGTCTCACCTGAGGAGATGAACTGATCCACCACCACTTGAGCACCGTTAAAGAAGTCACCGAACTGAGCTTCCCAAATCACCAGGTCATTCGGCGCAGTCGTTGAGTAACCGTACTCAAACGCCAGTACGGCCTCTTCTGAAAGGAAAGAGTCGTGGATGGTGAAACGCGGCTGACCGTCAGCCATATTCTGCAGCGGCACATAGGTCGTGCCGTCTTTCTGGTTGTGCACCACCGCGTGACGGTGGGAGAAAGTGCCGCGACCAACATCTTGCCCGGTAATACGAATCGGATGGCCTTGATCTAGCAACGTGGCATAAGCCAGTGTCTCGGCAAAGCCCCAGTTAAGGGCTAAACCACCGGCCTGCATTTTGCGGCGGTCTTCATAAATCTTGGCCACTTGGCGCTGTACTTCGACGCCATCGGGCACCTCGCACATACGCGCGGCTAATTGTTGCAAACGCTTCATATCAAATGAGGTGTCTGCATCGCCAGACCACTCGTGCCCCAAGTAGGGAGCCCAATCGACAAACAGGTTAGCGTTTGGCTCTTGCACCAGCGCATTGGCAACGTGATTACCCGCCACCAAATCATTGCGGTAGGTCTCCACCATTTCTTTGGCGGCTTCTTCAGAAAGAACGCCTTGATCAACTAGGCGCTTAGCATAGAGCGAGCGCGCAGAGGGGTGGTCTTTGATTTTGGCGTACATCATCGGCTGCGTGCCTGACGGCTCGTCAGCTTCATTGTGGCCGCGCCGACGATAGCAGACCAGGTCAATCACCACGTCTTTCTTAAACTGCTGGCGATAGTCGAGGGCGACTTGAGTGGCGTGCAGTACCGCATCGGGATCATCGCCATTGACGTGGAAAATGGGCGCTTGAACCATTTTGGCAATGTCAGTGCAGTATTCTGTAGAGCGTGCATCCTGTGGATGCGACGTGGTAAAGCCCACTTGATTGTTAATCACAATGTGAACCGTACCGCCGGTTTTGTAAGCACGGGTCTGGGACATCTGGAATGTCTCCATGACCACGCCCTGACCGGCAAAAGCCGCATCACCATGGACGTTGATAGGCAGTACCTTACTACCCTCTTCGTCGTTACGGCGATCCTGCCGCGCGCGTACCGAACCTTCCACCACCGGCGCAACAATTTCCAGATGGGATGGGTTGAACGACATGGCCAAGTGAACTTCGCCACCTGGCGACATGACATTCGAGCTAAAGCCCTGGTGGTATTTCACGTCACCGGAGCCACGCTCAATGACTTTCTTACCATCAAACTCATCGATCAAGTCAGCGGGGTTTTTACCCAGAATATTGACCAGCAGGTTTAGACGCCCACGGTGCGCCATACCGATGACCACTTCCTTGGTGCCATAACCGCCAGCACGTTGGATCAGCTCATCCATCATTGGCACAAAAGACTCGCCGCCTTCAAGACCAAAGCGCTTGGTACCTGGATACTTAGATGCCAGGTAATTCTCCAAGCCTTCGGCTGCCGTCAAGCGCTCCAATACGTGCTTGCGCACGTCGGCACTGAAATCAGGCGCGCTGCGAACCGACTCAAAACGCCGCTGCAACCAACGCTTCTCCTCAGTATCGACAATATGCATGATCTCGCAGCCGATGGAGCGGCAATATGTTCGCTCCAACGCATCTACGATCTCGCGCAGTGGCGCTTTGTCGATACCCAGAAAGAAAGAACCGGTTTGGAACTCGGTGTCCAAATCAGCTTTTGAGAGCTGATGAAAGGACAGATCGAGATCAGGGACGGGGGTGGGATTACGCAGCCCTAGCGGGTCAATATTGGCCTTTTGATGGCCACGGAAGCGGTAAGCGTTAATCAGCTGCAGGACTTTGACCTGCTTTTTATTCTCACCGCTATCGGCAGCGGCGACAACTCGGCCCGGGCGACTTTCACGCCCCAGCTGATAGAACTGATCACGAACTGGGCTTAGTGGGACATCGTGGGAGGCACTGCCCTCAGAAGATGGCAACTGATCAAAATAGCTACGCCATTCATCGGAGACAGACTCAGGATCTGCGAGGTACTGCTCATAAAGCGCTTCCACGTAGTGAACATTGCCGCCACTAACGTGAGAGGAACGCCACATCAACTCCATTATGCCTTGTTGCATCTCTCGGTCACCCTGCACTGATGGGGTGGTATCGGTATCGTCGCAAAAGTGCGGCGACATCGCTATTGCCCTGCCGGCGGGGCGGGACATTTGCCGGCGGCGCCGACCTTTGGTCGGAAACCCTGTTCGTCTAGCTGTTCATCTTGTAACGGTTACTACAGTTAATTCGTCTTCAATTCATGCTCGAAAGCCGGTACCCAAGGTACCGGCTTTCAAACTTGTCTGATCAGCGGTGCGACGTGACGCCGCACCGCGTGACAAACCCTATGATAACAAGCGAAGCGTCATGATTTAAGTGGCATTATTACTCAACTTAAGTGGTAAACGCTTTTTTACTCATATGTCATAGGCTTAGGTAGCATCAGCGAGTAACATTTCGCGAATTTTACCAATCGCACGTGTGGGATTGAGGCCTTTTGGGCATACCGCCACACAGTTCATGATGCCGCGGCAGCGAAATACCGAGAACGGATCTTCCAGATTGCTCAAACGCTCGCTGGTGGCCGTATCGCGAGAATCAGCCAGGAAGCGGTAAGACTGCAGCAGACCCGCTGGCCCGACAAACTTCTCTGGGTTCCACCAGAACGACGGGCAAGACGTTGAACAGCATGCGCATAGAATACACTCATATAGGCCGTCTAGCTTGTCACGCTCTTCCGGTGATTGAAGACGCTCAATGGCAGGCGCCGGGGTGTCGTTCTGCAGGTACGGCTGAATGCGCTCGTACTGCTTATAGAACAAGCCCATATCGACCACCATATCGCGAATAACCGGCAAGCCCGGCAGCGGACGCAGGGTCAGCTTGTCGCCTTTGACCACGTCCGACAGCGGCGTAATGCATGCCAAGCCGTTTTTGCCGTTCATGTTCATGCCATCGGAACCGCACACACCTTCACGACAGCTACGGCGGAACGCCAGGCCACTGTCTTGTTCTTTCATCATATGAAGAACATCCAGCACCATCACATCGCGGCCTTTGGTATCGACCTGAAACTCCTGCATGTAAGGTGCGGAGTCGGTTTCTGGATTGTAACGATATACAGATACCTGAAGATTGGACATTGTGACTCCCTCTCGTCAATGCGGAGATTAGTAGGTACGAACCTTAGGCTCGAAGGTATCAACCGTTTTCGGTTTGAAGTTAACGTCACGCTTCTTCAGCTCTTTCGTCGCTGGGAAGTAGAGTGAGTGCTTCAGCCAGTTGACATCATCACGGTCTGGATAGTCATAGCGTGAGTGCGCGCCGCGGCTCTCATTACGCTTCAGGGCAGCGATCGCCGTCGCTTCTGCCACTTCCATCAAATTATCAAGCTCCAGGGCCTCAACACGCGCGGTGTTGAAGGCATTGGACTTGTCAGGCAGGTAAGCATTACCGATGCGTTCGCGCAGTTGCGCCAGCTTATCGACGCCTTCCAGCATGTTTTTCTCTTCACGGAATACACCAAAAGAGGTCTGCATGATTTCTTGCAGCTCAGCTTTCAGTTCGGGGATGCTTTCGCCACCTTCCGATTCGTTCCAGCGCGTAATCCGCTTCATCGCCGATTCAACGTCAGTCTCGGACGCATCCAGGTATTCAATGCCTTCGTTCAACGCGCCTTCGATGAACATGCCCGCAGCGCGCCCAAAGACCACGAGATCAAGCAGTGAGTTGCCGCCCAGACGGTTCGCGCCGTGTACGGATACGCACGCCGCCTCACCACAGGCAAATAGACCGTTAATAATATGATCTTTACCGCTGTCGTCCTGAGTGATCGCCTGACCATGAATATTGGTGGGAATACCACCCATCATGTAGTGGCAGGTCGGCACAACAGGAATCGGGTCTTTTGCCGGATCCACATGAGCAAAGGTCTTGGAAAGCTCAACGATACCCGGCAGGCGTTTGCCAAGAACTTCTTCGCCCAGGTGATCAAGCTTCAAGAAGACGTGATCACCCTTCTCGCCACAGCCGCGACCTTCAAGAATTTCCATGACCATGGAGCGTGCAACAACATCACGACCCGCCAAGTCTTTGGCATTCGGCGCGTAACGCTCCATAAAGCGCTCACCGTCTTTATTGATCAGGTAGCCGCCTTCGCCACGACAACCTTCAGTGACCAGCGTTCCTGCACCGTAGATACCGGTTGGGTGGAACTGCCACATTTCCATATCCTGCATGGGGAAGCCCGCACGCATGGCCATGCCGATACCGTCACCGGTATTGATCAACGCATTGGTAGTGGAGGCGTATATACGACCTGCACCACCGGTGGCGAGAACGGTCGCCTTGGATTTGACGTGGACCACTTCGCCGGTTTCGATGCACATGGCGATACAGCCAACCACGTCGCCGTTAGCGTTTTTAACCAGATCCACCGCGTACCATTCATTAAGGAACACGGTATTATTCTTCAGGTTGTTCTGATAAAGCGTGTGCAATAGCGCATGGCCGGTACGGTCAGCTGCGGCGCAGGTACGTGCCGCCTGACCACCTTCACCAAAGTTTTTCGACTGACCACCAAATGGGCGCTGGTAGATGCGACCATTATCCAGACGCGAAAACGGCAGGCCCATGTGCTCAAGTTCAAACACCGCTTTAGGACCTTCAGAACACATATACTCAGCCGCGTCCTGGTCAGCAATATAGTCACCGCCTTTAACGGTGTCGTACATGTGCCAGCGCCAGTCATCGTTTGGATCGTCTGACGCAATTGCGCAGGTAATACCACCTTGGGCCGACACGGTGTGAGAGCGCGTAGGGAACACTTTCGATAACACGGCCGTCTTTTTACCGGACTTCGCAAGCTCCAATGCGGCTCGCAGGCCAGAGCCACCACCACCAATAATGATGGCGTCAAACGTCAGGCTACGTAGATTCGACATGTATCAAGCTCCCCACAGAATTTGAATGCCCCACACCAGATACACGAAAATGCCCAGAATAATCACACCTTGGGCACCCACGCGCAGGCGAGTAGACTTGAGATAGTCAGTGGTGACGGTCCACAGACCGATCCAGGCGTGCGCTGCAATTGAAATAAACGCCAGCAGCGAGAAAATACGCATCCACGTCTGATTGAACAGGCCGCTCCAAGCATAATAATCAAGGTTTGGATTAAGCAGCAGGTAAGCAACAATGAAAACGGTGTAAAGAGCTAGAATGACAGCAGAAACCCGCTGCATCAGCCAATCAGACAGCCCACTACGGCTAAAACTCGTAATGTTAGTTACCATACCCAAACTCCTGCCAGAATGATTAGAACAGCGCTGACCACGACGGTGATCTGCGCTTTTTTCACGCCTCCCTCAAGGGTTACCCCAATATCGGCGTCCATCAACAAGTGCTTAACACCGGCCACAAAATGGAATGCCAAGGCAGACAGCAGCCCCCATGCAATCAGCTTAGCCAGTACGTTATTGGCCAAGGCGCTGCTCACGGCATCAAACCCCGCAGGAGATGATAAGGATTTACCCAGCGCCCAAAAGGCGAAAATCAGACCAACGAACAAGATAACACCCGTGATGCGGTGCGTGATCGACGTCAGTGCCGGCAATGGGAAATGTATTGTAGAAAGGTCTAGGTTTACGGGTCGTTTGCTATTCACGGCTTTGTACACACTCTCTTGGCCCGCTCTACGACAGGTTCGGGCATGGCCCGAGCGGGCGGTGGTTGCTGGAAGGGGCTCGGCCGTTGCCAAGTCGGGCACGACCACCTACCTGCCGGTCGCGCGCCGTGGATTATAAGAACCTTCGCCCTCGCTTACAAACTGAACTCAGGCCTAACTCGACTATGGTGCAAGAAAAAACCCTCCATCCTGTGTCGATTTTGCACTGCAGCATGGTTATAGTGACAGCAGGTGAGCAGTTTGATAAGCCTGTTAAGGTATTATGTTAACCTATCGACGATCTTCTGACACAACACCATATTGCGCACCTCTTCATCATATACAAAAATTACCCATAACAACAATATTTGTACAACTATGCCTAGATATGCGTAGCGTTTCGGCTAATTGACAAAATGTCGCACACTTCTATAGTGGGCAAGCCTTTTAGCTGGCGCGGTATGCGCAATAACGACTTTACGTCCCAACCAGAATTCGAAAGGAGGCCAGCATGGCTGACAGGAAAGCGACATTGACGGTAGACGGTCTGGACAAACCGATCGAACTACCCATGTATTCCGGCACACTTGGCCCCGATGTAATTGATGTACGTGGCTTAGGCGCTGAAGGCCTGTTCACCTACGATCCCGGCTTTATGGCCACCTCTTCCTGCCAGTCCGCCATCACGTATATCGATGGCGGCAAAGGTGTATTGCTGCATCGCGGCTACCCTATTGATCAACTGGCCAAAGAGTCCAACTTTGTTGAGATGTGCTACACCTTGCTATTTGGTGAGCTGCCCAACGATGAACAGTACGCGGAATTTGAATCACGAATCCGCAACCACACCATGGTTCACGACCAAATCAATAACTTCTTCAAAGGGTTCCGCCGCGATGCGCACCCGATGTCTATCTTGTGTGGCGTCGTCGGTGGCTTAGCCGCCTTCTACCATGACCACATGGACATTACTCAAGAAGAAGACCGCATCATCAGCGCGATCCGCTTAATTGCTAAAATGCCGACGCTGGCAGCGATGTCGCATAAGTACAATGTTGGACAACCCTTCAACTACCCGCGCAATGACTTGAGCTATGCAGAGAACTTCCTCTACATGATGTTCAGCAACCCTTGCGAAGAGTATAAGATCAACCCGGTCTACGCGAAGGCCATGGATCGCATCTTTATGCTGCATGCGGACCATGAACAGAACGCCTCTACCTCTACCGTACGCCTGGCAGGCTCCACGGGTGCCAATCCGTTCGCCTGCATCAGCGCAGGTATTGCGGCACTTTGGGGCCCTGCTCACGGCGGCGCTAACGAAGCCGTACTAACGATGCTAGACGAGATTGGCGAAGACTCTGAAGAAAACATTCAGCGCTTTGTCGATAAAGCCAAGGATAAAGAAGACCCGTTCAAGCTAATGGGCTTCGGGCACCGCGTTTATCGCAATTTTGATCCGCGCGCCAAGGTCATGAAAGAGACCTGCGATGAAGTGCTTGCCGAGCTCGGCATGGCTGACGACCCACAGCTCAAAATCGCCAAGCGCCTTGAACAAATCGCGCTGGAAGATGACTACTTTATTGAGCGCAAGCTGTATCCGAACGTCGACTTCTATTCGGGCATCATCCTGAAAGCAATGGGTGTTCCTACCAATATGTTCACCGTTATCTTTGCGGTGTCACGCACCATTGGCTGGATCTCTCATTGGCACGAAATGCATAGCGAAAGTTACAAAATTGGACGTCCTCGCCAGCTTTACATAGGCAAAGACCAGCGTGACTACCCGACGAAATAAATAAACCTCCCCGCTCAATAGCAAGATCAAAGGCCACCTTCACGGGTGGCCTTTTGCGTTCTGGCCAATTCGGCATCATAAGGCTCAAGCCTCCAACACCTCTCCACACGCCTTTAAGCCCCCCCACAGCAATGGGGACACCCTAAAAACAAGCACGCACTCTGAGAAGCTCTCTAAGGCCGCGTAGACCACACTCAGGCCATCACCAATGGAGCGCCACATGGCCAACCGCCTCTTTTGCTCCATCATGAAGATTCACAGAGCGCCGTGGCCATTATTAATACGCCTAAGAATAGCCTAATAGCCCTTGACTTTTGAGTAGCAGCGACTGGATTAAGGTTTTCCACACTATCTGTGGATAACCCTGTTCACAACCACTTCAAAACGTCCCGCAATCGCCATGGACAGTGGGCCAGCCTTAAATTGGTTATTTTTTAACCTACCGTAAGACGCTGATTTTAAAGGGTTTAAGTTCTGTTCAAGTTTTTTTGCGCCAACAACAAAGGGTTGTGCACAACCTCAAAATCGAAATCGCAAAAGTGGACAAGTCAAGCATAAAATTGTCCAAAAAAAGGCGATTTGTAGCGATTCTGTGAGCGCTTCCATAAACAACAGGAATGCAAAAAATCAGCAGATGAGAAGGCTCATTGCTAGAAAAATTCGGATGGGGATAGAGAATTGATGGCGTCCCATAGGGGGTTCGAACCCCTGTTACCGCCGTGAAAGGGCGGTGTCCTAGACCACTAGACGAATGGGACGTATTACAAGCTGCTTCACGCGCTTAATGTTAATTGGTGGAGCCTAGCGGGATCGAACCGCTGACCTCAACACTGCCAGTGTTGCGCTCTCCCAGCTGAGCTAAGGCCCCACATGTCGCGAAGACGGAGCGTAGAATACTGATTAAACGGACCTTCGTCAATAGCAAAAGCGCCTATTTGCTTAGCCGGGGTACTGAAACAAACATGTATCCCAACATGCGTGGCCAAGCACTGAGGCATAACATAGGCGCTCCCTTGCTCACTATGCTTATTAAACGTTACGCAACGTCACGAAACTCTTTTTCAAAGCGCTTGGCCTGCTTTTTGGACACCCCGCCTAACACCTCAATAGCGTTACGGAGTCGTGCGCGTGTCATATCCGACCCCAGAATGGCCATGGCATCCATCACCGAAGTGCTAGAAGTGCTGCCGGTAATGGCAATAAACACCGGCGCCAGAAAGGCTTTCATCTTCAACTCAAAATGCTCAGACAGCCGCTTAACCTCTGCTAACAATGCTTCTTTGTGCCAGGCCGATACGCCTTCAAGCCGCCAAACGAGGAACTGCAAGAGTTTTACCAGCTCTTCTTGCTCCATCTTGACGCTATCAAACGCGTCATCGCTTAACGCTGGCAGGCCCGAGAAAAAATGTCCTGCTAATGGCATGACTTGAGACAGCGTCTCCACCCGCGGCCGAACCTGTGGCAAGATCTGCTTAACGTAGGCTTCATTGAAGGCCCAGTCACGCAAGGCAGATAACAGCGCATCGTCATCCAGGTCTTCACGGATATACACACCGTTCAGCCACGTCAGTTTTTCCAGGTCAAACACCGGACCGCCTAAGGAAACCCGCTGAACATCGAACTCCGCTATCATTTCAGACAGTGCGAATTTTTCGCGCTCGTCAGGCATGGACCATCCCATGCGCCCCAAATAGTTAGTCACTGCCTGGGGCAAGAAACCCATGCGACGGTAATAATTGATAGATGTGGGGTTTTTACGCTTAGAGAGCTTGGATTTATCCGGGTTACGCAGCAGCGGCATATGGCACAGCTCAGGCATTTGCCAGCCAAAATACTCGTAGAGCAGTTGATGCTTAGGCGCTGAGTTAATCCACTCTTCGCCACGAAGGACATGAGTGATGTCCATCAAGTGGTCATCCACCACGTTGGCCAAATGGTAGGTAGGCATGCCGTCTGACTTAAGCAGGATTTGTGCATCTACCTGCGCCCACTCCACCTCTATGGTGCCGCGCAGCATATCTTTTACAACGCACACACCGTCAGTAGGCACATTCATACGCACAACGTAAGGCCAGCCTTCTTGTTCGCGGCGTGCTTGCTCTTGCGCATCCAGCGCCAGGTCCGCTGGTTTTAACGCCAACTGCAGGCCAGAAGCTTTACGCGCTTCACGCATTTCATCCAGCTCTTCACTGGTGCGGTAGCATTTAAACGCGTGGCCAGCGTCTAACAACTGCTGGGCGTGCTCGGCGTAAATATCACCGCGCTCACTTTGCCGATAAGGGCCATGGGGACCACCTACATCAGGGCCTTCATCCCACTCAAGACCCAACCAGCGCAGAGAATCAAGAATCATTTGCTCTGATTCAGGTGTCGAGCGCACTCTGTCCGTATCTTCAATACGCAGAATAAACTGGCCGCCATGCTGGCGCGCGAAACATAGGTTAAAAAGCGCTATGTAGGCCGTACCAACGTGAGGATCGCCAGTGGGAGAAGGAGCAATGCGAGTACGTACGGTCATGAAAACGTCCTATAGGCAAAAAGGCATGGCGATATTATACGCACCTTAGGCGCAACCAACAGGCCTTAGGCAGGGAACGACTGGTGCAAGAAAGCGTCAGAGAATTTAGCTCTACGTTTTTCGTCCACTAATGCGGGCTAAACCACAATCGCTTAGTATGGCCCCGGCAACACCTTGAGTGCATACATAAAATCTAGTCCCGACTTATACTGTATGTTCATAGCGCCACCTTGCGGTGGAATCCCTTAAACGAGCTTATTCAACTTAACTCATCAACAGGAAAACGAAATGGAATCGCTAGGCTCACGTATCAAGCAACTGAGGCTTAGGGCCAAGCTCAACAAAGCCGCCCTTGCACGGAAAGTTGGCGTGTCAGATGTCACCATCTCTTATTGGGAGTCCGGTGCAATCAAACAGATTGGTCACGAACGTCTTGTTGCGCTCGCTGATTCACTTGACTGCTCTCTGGCTACACTTTTGGAAGGTGAAAGCGCGCCCGAGCTATTAACGTTGACCCATACTGGTCCCCTCCCCTGGGAACAGGTACAGGCAACTACCATTAAAGTCCCTAGCCACTTGCCTCTGAACATTGATTGGAAAGCACCCTGTGTGATGGCAACTCCAGGCCCAGAGACAGATTTTTCACCGGTAGCTTCTGGTGATCTACTGCTGCTAGGCCCAACCCATGTGTTTCACAAAGCGGGCCATTACGTCGTGCAACGTGAAGAGCGTTTTGTCATCGAGCACTTTGCAAAAGCCCCCAGTGACACGTCGATTCATGCAGTATTGTTAGCCCATTGGCATCCTGCCTAAAGCATCTACATCCCCGGTACTTCTAGAACTTCCACCTGGTCACGCGTTTGTCTTGGCTCACTCCCCACCAAGAAGCGTCGTGAGTAGGTGGCCACTTGACCCAACCCATGGCGGGATTGACGAACCAGTTCTCCCGCCAAATGTTGCCCTTGATCACCGATGACCGCCTGCACCTCTCGAGGCTGAACACTGCCTTCAGCAACCTCGACGCGCACAATATAGCCACCATCCGGCAAACCACTGCCAGAGCCAAATGGCCCCGCCGAAAACGAACCTCCTGCTACGCTGGTACGCGCCTGCCAACGCACTCGGCTGATTTCGCGCTCAACCACAATTTGTAGCTGCGTACCGTCAGGTAAGTTGCTTTCACCTTCCACCATTAAACGCCGATCCGTTCGCAGCGCTACATCCGTCGAGATATCAACCTCAAGGGGCTCTACTTCTTCTTCAGCAACTTCAGGTTCAGGAGCTGGCGATTGCTCTGTTTGTTCTTGCGCGGTTGAATCCGTCTCAGGCGATGGTTCCTCTGTTTCACCACAACCTACCAACAACGAAACAAACACAACCAGCACTCCGACATTACTTATTATGTTGCGCATACGAACTCCCTAAACATTGCATAACTAGAAGCTTACCACTGCTCAGCCGCCACCACATTCGAATAGCACTTTTCGCCACGCGAATCATCCACCTTCCGGTACAATGCCCTTATCGTGCTAACAAGATACTTTTTCAGGGGTTGAAGCTTTGGACATCATTTGGTGGATAGCATACATAGCATTAGGCGGTTTTGTAGGGATCATGGCAGGCCTACTGGGCATCGGTGGTGGTGGCATTATGGTACCCATCCTCACGTCGCTTTTTGTGCTGCAGGGCGTTCCCTATGAGCATCTCGCTCATTTAGCATTAGGCACGGCAATGGCCGCTATCATTCCCGCGTCCACCGCCAGCCTGCTTTCCCATCATCGTCACGGGGCTGTTGGCTGGGACATCGTGCGCTTTATTACCCCCGGCATATTACTCGGCACCTTCCTGGCGACCTTTATTGCCGCGCTCATTCCCACTCGCGGCCTAGCCATCTTTTTTGCCTGCTTTATGATGCTGATGTCGCTTCAAATGTTAGCCAACCTCAAACCCAAACCAAACCGTGGCTTGCCAGGGCCTATGGGCGTCAGCGGCGTTGGCCTGGGCATTGGCGGTATCTCAGCGTTAGTAGCCATCGGCGGCGGTTCGCTAACAGTCCCATTTCTGACATGGTGCAACGTCAAGCTTCCCCGCGCTATTGGCACCTCCGCGGCCATAGGGCTACCCATCGCCGTTGCCGGCGCATTAGGCTACATCATTAACGGCTGGGGAACTGCGGGCTTACCCAGTGCAGCATTAGGCTATGTTTACCTGCCTGCGTTCCTGTTAATGGCACCTTTTAGCATTCTCACCGCCCCCATCGGCGCTAAGCTCGCCCACAGGCTACCGGTCAAACTGCTCAAACGGGTATTCGCTTTTATGCTGATGGGGTTAGCGCTGCAGATGGTGTATACGGTGTTTACGGCGTGAGGGGGCTGCTATACCTTATGTCCAGCTTGTTAAGGCGCATCAGCATGCAGTGAAAACATAACTTGGGATATAAACCACAGTTTACAGAGAAGCAATCGGCCTTTTCAGTGCCATAGCTCGGCTCAAAACACACCTCTATGGAGCTTTTTTTCCTTACCAGCGATCTCTACTGAAAGGCTATGTGCTGAACGCCTTTTCTTACGTACAATGGCGCGCATAATCACACCACCTATGAGAAAGCTCTCGAGGTGTACCAGGTTTTTTTGAGGCATGGGCCAATATCGTGGTTTGGTACACTGTGGGTACATTGAGTGCGTTAATTACGCTCTTCAGAGGCAATTTAGCTGCGTTTAATCCGGCTAACAATATTATTAAATGACTGACTTAATTAAAGAAAATAGTGCAAACCGGGGGCGGCTTTTTTCTGTGGCCCCGATGATGGATTGGACTACAAGGGACTACAGAGCCTTCGCACGCACCTTAACCAAGC
>NZ_REBQ01000147.1 GCF_007692655.1 Halomonas sp. | reverse complement strand
GCACGTAGGGGCCAGCGGTTTGCGAGGCGGTTTCACGCAGCATCAGGTCGCTGGTTGGCTGGCTGTTGGGCTGAATAGCAGGCTGTTTCATATTGATTCCCCGCCCTTATTGGTTTTCAAAATAGGTTTGCAGCTCGCCGCGCACCACGACGTCAAAGCGATAGGCCAGACAGTCCATCGGTTTGCTATGGGCCATATCCAGCCGTCCAATCATCGTCTCAACCGCAAGCGGGTCTTTCAGCGTGTGCACGATGGGGCAAAGCGGGATCAGCGGGTCGCCTTCAAAGTACATCTGGGTGATTAGCCGGGTGGAGATTGAAGGTCCAGTTACCGAGACGTGAATATGCGCCGGGCGCCAGCTGTTCATATCGTTGGGCCACGGGTAGGGGCCGGGCTTGATGGTACGGAAACGGTACATCCCCTGCTCATCGGTTAAACAGCGGCCTACACCACCAAAGTTAGGGTCTAACGGTGCCAGGTACTTATCGTTCTTATGCCGATAGCGGCCGCCCGCGTTGGCCTGCCACATCTCCACCAGGGTGTGCGGTATTGGCTTGCCGAACTGATCGACTACACGGCCAAACATGAGAATCCGCTCGCCCTGGGGTAGCCCGCCCTGGCTCGCATCCTGGCGAAAATTCAGCAGCAGGTCGTTATCGTGGGGGCCCATGCGTAGGTGACTGAAGTCTGGGCCGGTCAATTCAGATGTCGTGGGCTGTTGCATACTCACCAGCGCCTGCTGGGGCGAGCGCGCTACCGAGGTTTTATAACCTGGCGCATAGGCAGGCGGATGCCAGTTGCGGTCACGGGCCACAAAGCGTTTATTGTCGTGGGTCATCGCCCTTACCTCTCATCAATTATTTTGTTTCGCTACTCGCCCCAGCCCAACTCTTTAGCGAGGGCAAAGGCGTGGTTGGCTGCCGGTACGCCGCCGTAAATCGCCACATGCATCAGCACTTGGCGTAGCTCGGCCTCAGACAGTCCAACCCGCTTGGCGGTTTTTAAGTGCAGCGTTAGCTCTTCCCGGCCGAGGGCAGCGAGAATCCCGGTGGTGATCATGCTGCGTTCACGGCGGGTTAGGTCGTCATTGCTCCACAGCTCGCCCCAGGCCAAGCGGGTAATCATCTGCTGGAAGGGGGCGTCCAGGCTGTTGGCGTTGGCGGTGGAGCGGGCTACGTGCTCCTCGCCCAACACCTGCTTGCGGGTCTCTAGGCCAGTGGCGTAAGCAACGCCGTGATTGGCTACATCACCTAAATCAGTCGCCAGTACATTGAGCAGCTTTTGCCCAAACAGCGCCGGGGCTTCTACCGCGGGCACATGGCCCACGCCATCAAAAATTTCCAGCGGTGCGTCATCAAGCTCTGCCGCTAGGGCTTCCAGCGTTGCAGGCGGTGTGGCCATATCCTCGCTGCCGCCAAATAGCTGTACTTTGACTTTATTAGGGAGGTGCTTACCTGAGAGCTTGCCGGTAAAGGTATCGCGGCCAAGCATCTCACACAGCTGGGCGTAGGACTCATCGTCACCCCGGCCCATCTGGGTGCACCAGCCCGCTTTCAACGCGGGGCTTGCCTCAAAGGCCGCTGGGGCAAACCAGCGCGGTACAATTTCTTGGGACATCGCCGCCAAACCTTCCTGGCGCACACGGCCTGCGCGGGTATTCCAGAGATCAGGGTTGCCGATCACCGCGCCAGTATTGGTCAGCGTGGCGGAGATCAGACGTTCGCTATGCTCAGCGATTAGCTGCTGGCCTACCACTCCACCGATGGAGGTACCTGCAAAGTGGAAGCGCTGTGCGCCCGCAAGCTCTACCAGCGCCAATACTTCCGCCGCTAGGTCAGCAGGGGTGATCTGCTCACCGCTCACCGCTTGACTGGCACCGTGGCCGGGCAGATCCCAGGTCACTACCCGGTAACGAGACAGCAGCGCGGGAATCACGTCATCCCATACTGCCTGGCTCATGCCCAGAGGGTGCGCCAGTACCACCAGCGGGTTCACTTCTGCGCCAAGCAGCCGGTAAGCCACGCTGCGGCCATTGATGCTATGAAAAGCCATAAAGCCTCCGTTAAACGCGCTCAATCAGTGTGGCAATACCTTGGCCAACACCCACGCACATGGTGCACAGCGCATAGCGCTTACCGCTGTTTTGCAGCTCATGGGCGGCGGTCATTAACAAACGCGCACCTGACATGCCTAGCGGATGCCCCAGCGCAATTGCGCCGCCGTTGGGGTTGACCCGCGGGTCGTCGTCTTTAAGGCCGAGGTCGCGCGTACAGGCCAGCGCCTGAGCGGCAAACGCTTCGTTAAACTCAAACACATCGATCTCATCCATCGAGATTCCGGTGCGTTTAAGTAGTTTTTGCACCGCAGGCACCGGGCCATAGCCCATAATGCGCGGCTCTACGCCAGCGGTGGCCATGCCGATGATTTTCGCCATCGGTTTAAGACCGTGCTGCTTAACCGCTGCCTCGCTGGCGACCAGCATCGCCGCCGCGCCGTCGTTAACGCCCGAGGCGTTGCCAGCGGTGACGCTGCCGCCTTCACGGAAAGGCGTGGGCAGGCCAGCGAGTTTTTCCAGGGTGGTTTCCCGCAGGTGCTCATCGGTATCAAAGATCAGCGGTTCCTGCTTGCGGCGCGGAATCTCAATGGCAGTGATTTCCTGGGCAAAACGCCCCGCCTTTTGAGCGGCAGCGGCCTTCTGCTGGGAGCGCAGCGCAAAGGCGTCCTGGTCTTCCCGGGAGATATTGAACTGCTCGGCGACGTTTTCTGCCGTTTCCGGCATGGAATCGACCCCAAACGCTTTCTTCATCAGCGGGTTGATCAAGCGCCAGCCGATGGTGGTGTCTTCGATTTTTTGACTGCGGGAAAAGGCGCTATCGGCTTTGCCCATCACGAAGGGCGCCCGGGACATGGACTCCACGCCACCTGCCAGCGCCAGCTCCATCTCGCCAGCTTTAATGGCGCGAAATGCCGTGCCCACCGCGTCCATCCCTGAGCCGCACAGGCGGTTCATGGTGGTGCCGGGCACCGAGGTGGGAATGCCCGCCAGCAGCGACGACATCCGTGCCACGTTGCGGTTATCTTCACCAGCCTGGTTGGCGCAGCCCATAAATACTTCTTCAATGGCAGCGGGATCGAGATCCGGCGCTTCCGCCAATACGGCTTTGAAGATGGTGGCAGCGAAGTCATCTGGACGCACGCTGGCTAAGGTGCCGCCAAAACGACCCACGGCCGTGCGACGGGGATGACAGAGGTAGACGTTTTTCACATCAACATCGCTCATAAAAAAACTCCTTATTCGCCAGCGTGGGCCCGTTCGGTGCGTGCTTTCAGCTCACGAAGAATTTCAAGCTCATTTGCACTGGGTTCAGGCGTGCTTTCTAGTTGCTCGGCGAAGCGCACTTCCCAACCGGTAGCGTCAATTACGTCCTCGCGGGTTACGCCTGGGTGCAGCGATACCACCACTAGCTCTTTGGTGTCGGGATCAGGCTTCATCACGCACAGGTCGGTAATTACCCGGGTGGGGCCTTTGCCGATATTGGGCACGTTATCGCGCCCTTTGCCATCGCGGCCAAAGCCTAGCGTGGTGATGAAATCGACATCTTTTACAAAAGCACGCTTGGAGTGTTTCAGGGTGATAAACACTTCACCGGCGTTAGTGGCAATTTCCGGCGCACCGCCGCCGCCCGGCAGGCGAACTTTGGGCGCTTTATAATCGCCGATCAGCGTGGTGTTGAGGTTAGCAAAACGGTCAATCTGCGCGGTGCCTAAAAAGCCCACGCTCACTTTGCCGCCCTGCAGCCAGTAGCGGAACATTTCTGGCACCGCCACGGTGGTCAGCGCTGATTCGCATAGCTCGCCGTCACCAATGGAGAGTGGCAGAGTATCGGGCTTGGTTTGCAGGGTGCCGGATTCGTAAATCAGCACCACGTCGGGTGCGTGTGTCAGCCGCGCCAGGTTGGCAGCTTCCGAGGGTAAACCAATGCCCACAAAGCAGGTCATGCCGTTTTCCAGCGCTCGCGCCGCCGTCACCGACATCATTTCAGACGAGGTATATTCCAGACTCATCAGGCTTGGCCTCCCATGTTATCGGCGGCATTAAAGACATTGTCGTTGAGCCACTGGGTAAAGATGTCGCGATCGCGAGCAATGGCATCCCACTCTTTATAGAAGCGGTTGCTGCGGCCGTAGTAGCCGTGGGTATACGAAGGCAGCGCGCCTTTCTCGGCTACCGCCACGGCGCTGATGGCCCAGCTGGGAATCACGCAGGCATTGGGGGTAGCCCCCAGGTCATCGACAATCTCTTCTACCGTGACGATGCTGTGCTTCGCCGCGAGCACCGCTTCTTTTTGTACGCCGACAATACCTTCTACCAGCACGTTACCCTGACGATCCGCCCGCTGGGCGTGAATGATTGAGACATCCGGACGCACCGAGGGCACGGCCGCTAAGCGCTCCCCGGTAAACGGGCACTCGATAAACTTGATTTGATCGTTGACGCTGGGCAATTCACTGCCGATGTAGCCGCGGAAAACAGCCAGCGGAAGACCGGCGGCGCCTGCTTCAAAGGCGCAGGCCATGGCGGCGTGGCTGTGCTCAAGAATTTCGATCTTGCGCGGCCAGCCTTTCTCAACCGCGTCGCGCAGGCGGTGCAGTGAACCCACGCCGGGGTTACCGCCCCAGGAGAAGATGACTTTTTTCGCACAGCCCGCGCCGATCATTTGGTCGTAGATGATATCGGGGGTCATGCGGATCAGGGTCAGATCACGCTTCTTCTGGCGGATCACTTCGTGACCGGCGGCAAACGGAATCAGGTGGGTAAAGCCTTCCATGGCCACGGTGGCGCCGTCTTGGACGTAGCGCGCTACCGCGTCATGCAAGCTGAGAAACTCGGCCATGATGGGTGCCCCTTAGCTGGACGTTGCAATAACTTATGATTATTGTTCGTTAAACGAACATAGATTTGCTATACGAACAACTTACTGCTGAATGTCATCAGGGTCAAATCATCCAGTTAACGAAAAAGCGCTTATATAAGCGCTAAACATTGCCACACATCCAAATAAAATAGATTATTAACAACTACTTACGCTGAATCCAACCAATTCTTAGCGCGCTCAACTTGTGCTTGGCTGCTACCAAGGTATAAAGCAGGGTCACAGGCCTGACGCAGCACTGCTGGGTCAATCTGCCCGTTTACACCAGGATGCTCAGCTAGAGCGTCAGACAGAACATCAGAATAGGGTCGGGATTGGCGACGTGAGGTTTCTGCCGCTTCCGCGCTAACTGCTTTGGCCACATCCGTACCCAAGTAGGGGGTTAATAAGCGTGCTACCGGCTCCGCCATAATGCCCCCGCCAGTGGCTGCCAAGTTGCGCAGCATGTTGTCGGGATTAACCTCCAGCCCTTCCAGAAGCACTGCCACTTGCTCCAGCGCACCTTCTACCAGCAGAACGCTTTCCATTAGCGGTGCCCACTCCGCATGCCATTCACCCAAGCCGCGTTCAAGGGGGTGAGCAGCAGCGTTGATCAACACGCCAGTGTGGCCATGGACTTGGCGGGCTGCTCCGCGAATCAGCGCGCAGCGTACTGGGTTACGTTTATGAGGCATGGAAGAGGACTCTCCCATGCCCGGCGCCGAGGGCTCGGCTACTTCACCGACTTCGGTTTGCGTTAGCAGCGAGACATCCAGGGCGATTTTCTCTGCGGCCCCCGCCAGCGCATCTAACGCCGTACCAAGCGCATGAATGGGGTAACGGTCGGTATGCCAGGGCAACACTGGCACCGCCAAGCCTAATCGCTCGGCTAGCGCATCCATCCACTCAAGCCCCTGCTCATCCCACCCAGAGTGCACACCTACCGCGCCACCAAACTGAACGGGCAGCTCAATACCGCTCATACGGCGGCGAGCTTGCTCCAGCCCCACCGCCCAGTGGGCCACCTTTACTCCAAAGGTGATCGGCAGCGCCTGCTGCATTAAAGTGCGCCCCACCATAGGGGTGTCGATATGAGTATCCATCAGCGCTACCGCCGCCAAACGGCAGCGTATCAGCAAGTCATCCAGCGCCGCTAAGCGTGGCTTAAGCAGCAGCATCAATGCGGAGTCGACCACATCCTGGCTCGTTGCGCCCTGGTGCCAGTAGCGCTTAAGCTCTTTCGACAAACGTGAGCGCCCCTGCTTAACAAACGGAATAGCCACGTTGCCGCCACTGCCAATACCTTCAGCAATCGCAGCAGTGTCGAACGTTACGCCGTCAAGCAGGGTACGCATCTGCTGGCTGACACCCTTCGGCACTGCGCCGCTGGCTTCCTGGACTTCTGACAGGGCTAACTCAAAGGCCAACATGGCGTTTACCATGGCGTCATCGTCACACTCGCCTAGGGCTTGTTGACTCATAAACGGGTGTTTTAAAAACGCGGCAGGCATAGATAAACCTCATGAAGTGTGGCTGTGCCAGCGTGGCACTAAACAAAACGTACAATTGTTCGCAATTCGAACGCCATGCTAAATTGGTCTTATCGCTAGGGCAACTGCTTGGGGAAACCGCATGGCCGGTAGTCTGATTGAACGTACGCTCGGCGTACTTGAAATACTTGCCGAGGAGGCCGAAGGCGTTCCGCTTCAGCAGTTAGCCGACCAGTTAGCGATCCCTAAAAGTGCCGCGCATCGAATTTGTAATGAGCTCATACGCCTTGGCCATGTTCGCCAGCATGCCGCTAGCCAGCATTATCAACTAACCACGCGGCTCGTATCGCTTGGTTTACGCTATATGAGCAGCATCGGCACGCAGGATGTAGTGCAACCTATTTTAGATCGTCTAGCGGAAGAGAGCCGAGAACTAGTGCGCCTCGCCGTAGCGGAGCATCAGCAACTCGCGTGGATCGCCAAGGCTCAGGGCTCACGCAGCGGTCTTCGCTATGACCCCGACATGGGCCGTGTAGCACCACTTGCGTCCACTGCCACAGGGCATGCTTGGCTAGCCTGCTTTAGCGATGCCCAGGCGCTTGTGCAGGTCGAACGGCAACAAACCAACACCCTCCTGTCCATGAGTGACAAAGCAGCGCTGTGCGCTCAATTAGCGCTCACACGTCAACGAGGGTTTAGCACCATACAAGACAGTATGGGCCCCGGCACTGCCGCTATGGCGACGGCTCTGCGTGACCGTCACGGCACCCCATTAGGGGTGTTGAGCATTGCCGGGCCTAGCGTGCGTTTAACCGCTGAGCGTATTGATATCTTGGCGCCTGCGCTGCTTGGCGCAGCCCATGAGCTCGCCTCGGTTGCACCGAGTTCGCCGCTGTTTTCTTAAACCCTTTATGAACGCGACACGGAGGCCGCTATGCTCGCTATTCTGGCGATTACCACGCCTATCTTCCTGCTGATTAGCGCTGGCTATGTGGCAAGATGGAGCGGCATTATCCAACGCGAGCAGATGCAGGGCGTCGGCGTATTTGTGCTGTACTGCGCACTACCCGCCTTGGTCATTCGCGCCTTAACTCAGCATCCGCTGGAAGAAATTTTTAAGCTGAACTATCTAATCGCCTATGGCTTGGGCTCTATCGTTATTTTTATCGGCGGGTTACTGCTTGCCTTGAAACACCAACGCCAGCCGCTTAACGCCAGCGCCATGCACGCACTGGGTATGGCCGCGGCTAACAGCGGCTTTGTCGGTTACCCTGTCGCCGTTATGGTGATTGGCTCCCCCGCAGCGGTGCTCTTGGCGCTGAATATGGTGATCGAGACGCTAATTATTATTCCAATGGCACTGATTCTGGCCGAAATGGGCAGCCACCAAGGTGCTAGCGTCTGGAAGACGGTCAAGAAGACCGCCCTTAGCTTGATCAAAAACCCGGTGCTGGTAGGTTTATTGATCGGGATTAGCATAGCCGTGACCGGGCTTAAGCTTCCTCTACCGCTATTTAAAGCCATTGATATGCTAGCCGAGGCGGCGGGTCCGGCGGCACTCTTTGTGATTGGCGGAGCGCTATTTGGTTTACAGGTAAAAGGCATGGCTAGCGACGTTGGCCAGCTTGTTGTCGGCAAACTGCTGGCCCATCCTCTGATCATTTTCATCGCCTTATATCTTATGCCCGGCATTGACCCCCTCTACTTGGCGGGAGCCGTGCTATTCGCGGCCTCACCGATGATCAGTATTTTCCCACTTCTGGGCCAGCGCTATGGCTTAGGCGGGGTAAGTGCTGCCGCGATGCTGGTAGCAACGGTAGCCTCTTTCTTTACCCTTAGCTTGATTATCTGGTTAATGACACTGGCAGGGCTAATGGCATTTTAAATAACCAGCGTTTTAAATAACCAGGGTATAAATAACCAAGGTTTAACGCAGCCGAGGAAAACAAACATGCACCAACATTCTGATCAACAGGACTGCGCGGTCGTCACCGGCGGAGCGAGAAACATCGGCCAAGCCATTGCACTGCGTCTTCAACAGGATGGCTATCGCGTTATTGTGGTGGATATCGTCGCGCCGGAGGCGGACTCTTTGCAAGCGGACGCTTACCAAGTCGATCTTGCCGACGCCGAAGCCACTCGCCGGGTAATGATGGAAATCACCGAGGGTTATACGGTGACCCGGCTGGTCAATAACGTGGGTATCGTGTCGCCAGCGCTGCTTGAGGAGGTGCAGCTTGAGGACTTCGATAAATTAATGCATTTGAACGTACGCTCGGCGCTGGTCTGCACTCAAGCGCTACTGCCCGCCATGAAAGCACAGGGCACGGGGCGCGTCGTCATGAATGCCAGCCGTGTGGTGCTCGGCAAAGAAGCGCGCACTATCTACAGCGCAACGAAAGGGGCGCTGCAATCCATGGCCCGCACCTGGGCGTTGGAGCTGGCTGAACACGGCATCACCGTCAACTGCGTTGCTCCAGGCCCCATCGCCACCAGTGCTTTCTGGCAAAATAACCCACCTGACTCTGAGCGCGCCCGTCGTATTATCGACAATATCCCGCTAAGTCGAATGGGCCAGCCTGACGACGTCGCCCAGGCGGTTAGCTTCTTCTGCGACGAGCGTAGCGGCTTTATTACCGGTCAGACGCTGTTTGTTTGCGGTGGGGTAACGGTTGGTTAAGTGCCCCAGCTCAAGCCGCTTACTTCACTACCCCCTTTTGTCGTAGCGTGCTGATGTCGGAAGCACTCTTGTGTAACAGCCGCTCAAGCACGTGATCTGTGTCCTCCCCCAGACGTGGGGGCGGCTTACGGTACTCCAGAGGCGTCTTGGAGTACTTGATAGGATTTGCCACCCCAGGCACCGAACCTGTTTCAGACTTAAGCTCTACCTGCATGCCCCGCGCCCGAACCTGCGGGTCGTCAAAGACCTGGGCAATATTCTGAATCGGCCCGCAGGGGACACCGATCGCCCCCAGCATTTCGATCCATTCGCGACTGGCACGGCTCAGCGTGATCTCGACCATCAATGGAATCAGCTCAAGGCGATGCTTAACCCGTTCGGGATTGGTATTGAACCTAGGGTCGTCAGCCAGCGCTGGGCGCCCTACCGCCTCGCAGAAACGCTTGAACTGGCCATCGTTGCCAATGGCGATAATCACTTTTTCGCCGTCGGCGGTAGGGAACGGCTGGTAAGGCACTAAGTTGGGATGATATTCACCGGTACGGGTTGGCGGTGTGCCGCTGCAGAAGTAGTTAAGCGCCTGATTTGCCAGCCAACTGACCTGAACATCCAGCAGCGCCATGTCGATATACTGGCCCTCCCCGGTGCGATGGCGGTGATGCAACGCGCCAAGAATCGCTATGGTGGCATTCATACCGGTGGTCAGGTCGGAAACCGCCATGCCTACCCGCTGCGGCCCCGCACCCGGCTCCCCATCTGCCGCACCGGTAATACTCATTAAGCCTGCCTGGGCTTGAATCAGGTAATCATAGCCTGCCATTGCGGCCATTGGCCCCGTCTGGCCAAAGCCGGTAATGGAGCAGTAAATTAAACCAGGATTGATCGCCTCGAGGGTGGCGTAATCGAGCCCTTTTCGCGCCAGGCCACCACTCTTGAAGTTCTCGACCAGAATATCGCTTTCGGCAGCTAGCTCGCGCACCAGCGCCTGCCCTTCTGGCTGGCTGATATCAACAGTAACCGAATGCTTGCCGCGATTGGCGGAAAGGTAATAGGCCGACTCGCGGGTATCCTTGCCCGCTTTGTCCTTCAACCAGGGAGGCCCCCAATGGCGGGTATCATCGCCGAGGGTTGGGTGCTCAATTTTAATCACCTCGGCCCCCATATCGGCCAGTATCTGCGTACACCAGGGGCCCGCCATTACGCGACTTAAATCCAGCACCCGCAGCCCTGTTAGCGGTCCCGCCATGGTAATTCTCCGGTAGTTTTACACTTGCTGCGATTTTTCGGCGGCCTTGCGCGCTGTGCGACGCGCTGAAATAAAGCGATAGAGGGCCAGGGCAATAGAGCCGACGGTTAACGCGATGAAGACCCAGGTAATGGGGCCGCGCACAAAAATCGAAAGATCGTTATGGCCAATCAGTAAGGAGCGACGCAGGTTATCTTCAAACATCGGCCCGAGGATAAAGCCGATTAAAAAGGGTGCTGCCGGTATCGCCGCACGGTTGAAGATATAGCCCACGACGCCGAAAGCCAGCATTAGCCACACATCAAAGGTGTCATTGTTAACGGCGTAAGCGCCATACACACAGAACATCAATACGATGGGAAAGAGGATCGATTTAGGAATGTCGGCAATGAGTGAGAAGTACTTAATGGCCACATTACCCACCAGCAGCAGGACCAAAGAGCTAAACATAATGCCCATAAACAGGGCATAGATCAGGGACAAGTTCTCCTGAAACATAATCGGGCCGGGCGTTAGCCCATGAACCATAAAGGCACCGAGGATGATGGCCGTAATCACGTCCCCGGGGATACCCAGCGACAGTAGAGGGATCATCGTGGCCCCAGCGACACCGTTATTACCTGCCTCGGCAGCGGCAACCCCTTCTACCTCGCCCTTGCCGAAATTAGCCTTGTTGGGTGACCGTCTGCGTGCATCGCTGTAGGAAATAAAAGCGGCCGCCGTCGCCCCGGTTCCAGGAATCGCCCCAATGATCACACCGATCAAGCTGCCCCGCACAATGGTGGTCAAGCAGCGCTTTAGCTCGGAAAAGGCAAGCCCTGCACCGCTCGCCTTCGCCTTGATATGGGGCAGCGCTTTTTTGCGGTAAAACTCGATAATCTCCGGGATGGCAAACAGGCCAATCAATAGCGGAATAAAGGAGATACTATCCATTAAGTTGTAGTTGCCAAAGGTGAACCGCTGGGAGCCATAGACTTCGTCCAACCCCACCAGAGACAGCAGAATACCTAACAGCGCGGCCATTAAGCCCTTGATCATAGAGCCGCTGGCCAGGGAGATAATAATGGTCAGCGAGAAACAGATCAGCCAGAAAAACTCAGGTGCACCAAAGTTCAGGGCGATTTTTGCTAAATAGGCGGCAAAAAAGATCAGCGCGATATTAGAGATAAAGTCGGCAATCACCGACGAGTAGAGCGCGGCTTTAAGGGCCTTCTTGGCATGCCCCTGCTGCGCCATCGGGTAGCCATCTAACAAGGTACAGGCCGAGGCAGGCGAACCGGGCGTTCTTATTAAAATGGCCGTAATTGAGCCGCCGTACATCCCCCCTTTGTAAATACCCACTAACAGTAGAATGGCAGCGACCGGTTGCATGGAGAAGGTAAAGGGCAGCGCCAGCGCCACCGCCATGGTAGCCGTCAAACCGGGAATCGACCCCACCACCACACCAATGACTACGCCTACGGCGATGGCTATGAAGTTGTCCAAACTGAAGAATATCGCGATGACTTCCGAAAAATTTTCCATGCATCACCTAGAAGATTAACTGGCCAATCAAAACCCGATTGGCACTATCGGAAGCGGCACATTCATCACCTTTACAAAGATGAAGGTCACCGCGATAGGAAACACGAAGGCAAGGCTATAGGCCCACCAGGTGCGAACGGGA
The DNA here is from genome assembly GCF_007692655.1 of Halomonas sp. Lineage (GTDB taxonomy): Bacteria > Pseudomonadota > Gammaproteobacteria > Pseudomonadales > Halomonadaceae > Vreelandella. Next base: position 16,374 of record NZ_REBQ01000147.1, on the reverse strand, counting down.
TGCGCCACAAAAAGCACCAGCGTTGCCAGAATGCCGGTAAATACCGCCCCCATGGATTCAAACAAGGCGACATAGATCAACAGGGCGACCACCATCAGTACAAAACGCTGCGTCGAGCCCTTCTCAATCGCTCTTTCATCCTCTTCGCTGCTTCTGTCCAACAGGCAGCCTTGCAGAATAAGCAGAATGGAAAACAGCACGATCAGCCAGCCAACAATCCCCGGTAGCCAGCGAGGTGACATCATCGGATTTTGCAGCATCGGGGGTTCATTGATGTAGTTGGGCACCAGATAAAAGACCAGTACCAGGGAGAAACCAAGCAGGATACTTCCCGCGACTACGTCACCTGGGTCTTTTACCCTTCGCTTAAAATCCAAGGGGGCCATCGCTGTCTTCTCCAGGGGATACAACAAGGCGAGAACTTATGTCCTCGCCTCAGCGTTGATGACAAGTGCCTACTGGCTAATGCCAGCCTGCTGGGCAACGTCTTCCCAGCGCTCAAGTTCCTCTACAATGAACTCCCTGAACGCGTCACCCGACACTTGGCCTGGCTCAGCACCGAGCTGCTCTGCGAAGTCCAAAAACTCTTCCCGCTCCATCACCCTGGCCAGCGCCTCTTGCATAACGCTTTGTGCTTCTTCCGTAAAAGAGCTGTGTGCAATCAGTCCAAACCAGGCCGTGGTAATAAACTGGTCAAGATTGTGCTCGCCGATTTCGGCCAGCGTGGGCACATCGGGTAAGTATTCAGAGCGTTCAGCAGAGGTAACCGCCAATGCGCGTAAATCGCCTGAACGGATATGGGAAAGCACCGTTGGCATGTTCTCAAACGAGACATCCACATCGCCCCCCAGCAGAGCGGGTAGCGCCGCGCCACTACCGGCGAAAGGCACCGCCGTCATGTTAGTGTCGGTCAGTGTCTTAAACAGCTCGCCGGACATGTGGATGGAGCTGCCGACGCCGCTGTGACTGAAGGTCATGTTTTGTTCTTGTGCCGCTTCTACAAATTCGATAACACTTTCGTAAGGGCTGGAGGCGGGCACTACCATGACGTTAGGGATATCAATCATGTTTTGCAGGAAGACAAAATCTTCGACGGGGTCGTAGCTAAGATCAGGATAGATAGCGGCACCAATAGTATGCCCTGGGGATGCCATCAAAATAGTATGTTGAGCTTCGCGACCTCCTCTAGCAAGGCGGCCGGTGCCTACGGTGGAGCCTGCGCCGGGACGGTTTTCCACGACAACGTTTGCATCAAGCTCTTGCTGGAGCAGATCAGCGACACGCCGAGAAAGCACATCGGTGGTACCGCCCGGGCCATAGGGAACCACTAGCCGAATGTCATCGGTTGGCCACTCATTGGCGCTGGCAGAGGAGACAGTAAGGCCAAGTGCCAGGGCGCTACTGCAAACAGCCATACATGTTGCGCTAAAAATTTTATTCATTTTATCTTCCTGTGCATTGCCTAGTTATATTTATACTCAACAGGTGTTCGTTATGCGTACACGTATTCGTGCCACACACTCCGAGATTACGTCGTTGTGAACACTTTAAAAAACACAACTTTAGTAGCAATAAGGTCAATTAAATGGGTGTGCCGTTAGATTTTCCTTATGAAGGCGCATGAGGACTGCGCACCAGATTATTAAATAATCAACAATGCATTGTTTACATTAGCCACTCTCAATCCGGCAGCTGTATCAATTACTTCGGCAGCTCTATAGCTCCCTCCTCGAGACTCGTTGAGTTTTACATCAATAAAATGGCACCTCTGAAAAACGAACTCTTGTGCGCATTGCAAACAAAAGGGCATTCCTCTACATTATTTAGAACTTTGTTCCAAATAATGATTCAGCCCAATCCCAAACACACCGCTAGGTAAAATAGTGACGCACCGCTCTCTTAACGTTGTCCTTGTGGTGGTGGAAACGTCCGATAGTTTAGGGAGGGCTCCCTGTAACCCACTGACCCGTGCCGCAGGTATTAGCGAACCTACCTGCGCGAAGAGCTAGGTGATGGAGATATTGAATTGAGCAGCTTATTACACGCTTTGCCGTGTGACATTCCATTTAGTCTGGAGATCCCCACCGAGGCACTACATCAACAGGGTGTTTCAGCGCTGGAACGCGCATCCCAAGCATTAACCAAGACCCGTCAGCTGCTGGCTGCCTTATGAAGGCCTTATCAGCAGACCGCCCGCTGCTCGGCATTGGCTTTATGCTGCTGGCTGGGCTGCTGTTTGTGATGCTCGATACCGGCGTAAAGTGGCTTGGGCAAGAGTACTCACCGGTGCAAATCGTCTGGGCGCGCTACGCGGGGCATATGTTGGTACTGGTGGGCTACTTACTGTGGCTTGGATTTACCCGCGGCCAAGCGTTATTAAAAACTGAATCACTGATGGGGCAGTTGCTTCGCGGACTGCTGCTGCTCGGCGCCAGTACCTTCGCCTACCTGGCGCTGCGCGAATTACCGATGCTACAGGTCTATGTAATCAACTTTAGCGCGCCGCTACTGGTCACCCTACTGGCTATTCCGCTACTTAAAGAGCGCGTAACCCTAGGCCGGGGGCTCGCCGTATTAGTGGGCTTTATCGGTGTCATTATTGCCATTGGGCCGGTCGACTGGCGCGGCCAACCTGCCGCCCTGCTGCCGTTTGGGATGGCGTTATGCTTTGCGCTCTACCAACTCACCACCCGCCGCTATGGCCGCCGCGACCACCCGCTCACCTCGCTGTTCTATGCAGGGTTAGCAGGCGCTGTGATCAGCAGCTTGGTGGTACCGTTTTTCTGGACGCCCATTGCGTTTGAGGATATGCCGCTATTTTTGTTGGTGGGTGTACTTGGTGCGGGCAGTCAATTAACCATGATTATGGCCATGCGATGCGCACCCGCGTCATTGGTTTCGCCATTTCTGTATGTGCAGATTGTCTGGGCATCGGCCTCGGGTTACCTGGTGTTTGGCGATATTCCGCTGCTTGAGACCTATTTGGGCGCGATATTAATTATCGCCGCAGGCATCTATCTTGCCACACGGCGACATTAGACTTGGCAGCATTAGCCTTTATGCAGCACTGGCCGCTTTCATGATGGCATCCAGTGCAGCGTGATAGCCTTGCGTACCCAGCCCAGCGATCACCCCATCGGCACGCAGCGATACATAGGAGTGGTGGCGGAAGCTTTCGCGCTTGTGCACATTAGAGATATGCACTTCGATCACCTTGCCTTCAAAGGCATTGAGCGCATCCAGAATGGCAACCGAGGTGTGGGTATAGGCAGCGGGGTTGATAATAATTGCCTGAGTACCATCCAGCCGTGCAGCATGAATGGCATCGATCAGTGCTCCCTCGTGGTTGCTCTGTAAGCAGTTCACTTCCCAGTCAGCCATCACGGCTTTTTCGCGCAGCGCGTTGTTAACGTCTTCCAGCGTCTCGTAACCGTAGATTTCCGGCTGGCGAGTGCCGAGTAAGTTTAGGTTCGGGCCGTGCATCACCAGCACTTTACCTTGGCTCATGCGTCATTTTCCTTAAGCAGTTCTCGACGGTAGTGGGCAAACAGCGTCGCCGACTGTTGGTCAGCGGCCGCACGCTTGCTCTCATCTTCACAGAACAACTTGAAGGCGTCGACGCCCTGAAACACAAACAGGCTAACACCGCTCATCACTGCCGCACCGGCGGCTTTTGCAGCGCTGATAAACTCGGTGACTGCGGGTACGTAGACCGCATCAAAAATCCAGTGGTGTGCCTCAATCAACTCAGCGGGTAGTGGGCAGCCAGGGCTTTTTTCATGGCCAATGGGTGTGCAGTTCACCAGCCCATCGCAGTTGGGTATCGACGCTGCCAATTGTGCTGGGGTGATCGTTGAGGCATGAAAACCGTGTTCAGCCAGCTCCTGGGCAAGCTGGTGGGATTTGGTCTCATCCAAATCCATCAGGATGACTTCATCAGCCCCCAGTTTCCCCAAACCAAAAGCGACTGCTTTACCAACGCCGCCGGTACCCATTAACAGCACGCGACCAGGCTTGCGCTCACCCAAGGTGGCGCGAAAACCGCTTATAAAGCCCGTAAAATCCGTGTTCTCGGCGATAATATTGCCATTCTCGAATACCAGGGTATTGGCAGCACCGACCATTTTGGCGCCCTCGGAAGGATCGGTGGCAAGTGCAACGGCCGTCTCTTTCCAGGGATATGTGACATTAACGCCACGATACCCCAGCTCTGATACCTTCTTCACCTGGGCCGCCAATGATTCGATTGGCTGTTCGTTGGCATCGAACAGGTCGTAGGTGGCGGGTATACCGGTGAGTTGACCTAGCCGCACGTGCAGGTCGGGCGAGCTGGAGTTCATAATCGCTTTACCGATCAGGCCAAGCTTCATTGCTATCCTCCCACGCGGCGGGCTTTGCACCGCCGCTTTATCATCATTGATGTGATTAGCGCTGCGCTGCCTGAGCTGCCAAACGAATACCTGCATTCGCCGCGCCGAACTGCTGGTAACCACCGCGTCGCTCAACAATTTCAAAGAAGAAACGGCCTGAGAACGTTTCGGTATAGGCGTGTAAGAAATCGCCTTCCTCATTACGGTCAAACAGAATATTGCGGCGACGCATGCCCTCTAGCAGCTCTTCCTCAAGCCCATAGCGCGCCTCAAGGTCGTCATAGTAGTTCTGCGGTATTTTCAGCAGCGGCAAGCCGCGGGCCTGAAGTTCATCGACCGTGGCAAAGATGTCGTTGCTTTCAAAGGCGATCTGCTGGACACCGCCACGGAACTCACTGAGAAAGCGCCCCGGCTGGGTATCCTGGGCTTGGGAGACGGTTAGCGGGATGCGAATACTACGCTCGGGGCTGATCACTGCTTGGCTGATCATCATGCCGCGAGGATCAATAATTTCATTCTCAACTTCAGCGTTAAATCCAAATACTGTGCGATGAAACAGCTGCCAGCTTAGAAGCTGTGTTGCTGGGAGCACATATGAGAGATGGTCAACGCGAATCAGCCCAGCCTCATTGCGACTCGCTTGATCAAACAGTTCAAAATCGGTTCGCCACTGCAAGTCGTCTGCGGCTTGGTCGTCCACCAAATAGACCAAGCTGCCCTCAATACCGCGCAGTGCCGAGATTTCCATCTCACCCTCGCCCGCCTGACCACGGTATGTTTGTGCCTTGAACGCTTTGGCGCGCACAAGTCCTCGCTCCACATCGTCTACCCGGAAGCCCACGGCACATACCGAGGTCCCGTGTAGCAGCCGGAAGGTATGGGCAAAACTATCGGTTTCAAAGTTAAGCACAAGGTGGATATCCCCTTGCTTCCATAGCTCTACATTTTTTGAGCGATGTCGCCCCACATGGCGAAAGCCCAAGGCGTCAATAAACTCCCCCAGGGGAGCAGCACTCTCTTCATCAAGAGTGAACTCAATAAAGTGGATGCCGTTGTAACGGGGTGCGGGGGGAATGGGGCTTGCCCAGGGGCCATTTTCAACCAGGTTTTCAAGCAGAACGAGCGAACGAAGGCCATCCAGTGCAGTAATTTCTGTTGGTGCAGCGCGGAAGGCGTCGCTGAAAATCTCTAATGATAACGGGCCGTCATAGCCGGTCTTGGCAAGTTCAGTCATAAAGGCTTTCAGCGGCAGGCGGCCTTGACCTGGGAAGCAGCGGAAGTGACGGCTCCACTGGAGGACGTCCATATCCAATAGCGGCGCATCGGCCACTTGGACAAAGAAGATTTTCTCTTTCGGAATCTTACCAATAGCAGAAAGGTCGTGGCCACGGGAGAGAATATGAAAGCTATCGAGCACTATCCCTAGATTAGGGTGATCGGCTCGCCGTACGGCTTCCCAGGTATCGCGATAGTCAGAGATATGACGGCCCCAGGCGAGCGCCTCGAATCCAACCCGGATATTACGTTTAGCCGCCAGATCGGCAAGCTCTCGCAAATCTGCCACCACACGATCCATGTCGTCTACCGCCTGGGGCGAGACGTTACTACAGACCAGCAGAAAATCAGTGCCTAGCTGCTCCATCAGCTCGAACTTGCGCTCAGCGCGTTTTAGATTGCGGCTGCGCTGTGGCTCTGGCATCGCTTCAAAATCTCGAAACGGCTGAAAAGCAACGATGGTAAGCCCGAGTCGTTCACACAGTGCGCGAACCTCTGCAGGTGAGCCATCGAAGGAGAGCAAGTCATTTTCAAAGATCTCTACGCCATCAAAACCAGCACGGGCAATGGCTTCTAGCTTGGTTCGTAGGTCGCCACTTAGACAAACAGTTGCAATTGCACGCATTGCGTCCTCCGACATCATGCTACCGAGCTAATATGCCCCAGCAGCATGATGATTATGTTTAGTTATCGCTGAGCTATTGATGCTAAGTATAGACAACTTTTGTTCGCACAGCGTTCTTTAGTTCGCATTATGCATGAAAGAGAGGGGGGATTGGCAACCAATTCATTTAACCGCTGACACTATGTCTAACGGCATATAGATAATGCGTCCTTTATTATGAGTAAAATATGAATCTAGCGCCTTCTTAACGCAACTGCTGCTTCTAAATAAGCGCACTATATAATTACCCAGAGGCCGCTCATGCTTTACATTGTACCTTGGTCTTATAAAGCTGTTTGTTGATTGACAGCAGCCATATCGACCTCTAGTGTTCGCTTTAAGCACTTAAGTTCGTAAGGCGAACTAATATCGCCATAGGCAGCATCTAATATAATAATTTGTTGGAGGATACAGCATGACTAAGCCACTTTTCACCCAGATGGCCATCGCTATCGGCTCGATAGCAATGGCCGGCGGAGCTCTCGCCGATTACCCCGAACGCAATATTCAAGGCACCATTCAGTGGGGCGCCGGGGGTGCAACTGATAACGTTATACGTAGTTTAACGCCCCACGTGGAAGAGATTCTGGATACCACTATTGTGCTTACCAATCGTGCAGGTGGCACCGGCGTCATCGGTATGAATCACGTCATGCGCCAGCGCCCAGACGGCTACAACATTCTGTTTGGTGCAGAGAACCCTCAGCTATACCCCTTAATGGGCCTCGCTGATTTTACTTACGATGATATGCACGCCATCAATATTATCGGCCAAGGGCGAGTGGTCATTGCCACGCATCCCAATAGCCCCTTTGACACTTTTTCTGAGCTACTTGAGTACGCTCAGGAAAACCCAGGCGAGCTACGCATGGGTGGCACAGGCGCTGGCGGCCTGCCAAGCACTATCCACGCGATGATCAACTCGGTCAGCGAGCTTGATGTACGTACCGTGACCTTTGGTGGCGACGGCCCTGGGGTAACCGCCATGCTTGGTGAGCATATAGATTTTATGCCGCTTAGCCTCTCCGCAGTGGCCGAACAAATTCGCGCAGGCCGTCTCAAGGGCCTTGCCGTTCTGGGTAGCGAAGAACTAGAAGACTTGCCTGACGTGCCACCGATTACTGAGGCATTGCCAGAGCTAGAGTCCTTCTTGCCGTGGGGCCCGTTCTGGGGCGTCTTTGTGCATAAAGATACACCAGACGATGTGAAAGCCACCCTGGAAGAGGCCTATGAGCAAGCCGTTGCTAGCGATGGTTTCCAAGAGTTCTTAGCCAACTTTGGCGGTGAACCACTCAACCTTAGTGGCGAAGAAGCACAACAATACCTGGATAGCTGGCAGTCCGTGACCGCTTGGTCAATGTATGAAGCGGATGCAGTCGAAACATCTCCTGAAGAGTTAGGCATTCCACGCCCTTAACGCTTTCTCTTCCCATGACTTAGGGGGCAGGCACCCGCCTGTCCCCTTGGAGTCTTTATTATGATTAAAAAAATTGAGCGCGTTCGGGCAGGAGAAAAAGTATTTGATTGGCTGCTACTGCTATTTAGTATCGGCGTACTCTTTGAGGCTTATCGCATCGACGATGGCCTGCGTCTCAATTCAGCGGGCTCGTTCCCCATTGGCCTAGCACTGATTATGATTGTCTCATCGCTGGCAATCCTGTTCAGTCATCGGCGCAAACAGCGGGACCCAACTATTCTCAATGCCGCTCAAGAGTTTAAAGTGTTTTTAAGTGAGCACTTTAAAACCCATATTATTGTCTTTTCGATTGTCTCAATGATGTATTTGGCTGCCATCGTGTGGACGAGCTTCTACATCAGCACGTTTATTTTTTTAGCCGCGATGTTCGTTTATTACCGACAGGGAAAAATCATTAGCTCTCTATTGATTGCCTCTCTTGCTATCGCGGTAATTTATGTACTTTTCACGATGGTTTTTCGTGTTTACCTTCCTTGATGATGACTCCTGGGGCATCCAATGAGTGATACCTTCTCTTACCTGCTCATGGCTTGGCTTGATCCAGGCCTGCTGGGCTTAACCGCCTTAGGTGTACTTGCCGGCATCTATATCGGTGCGATTCCCGGCCTATCCGTTACGATGGCCGTTTCTATTCTCATCTCGTTTACATTCTCCTGGGATATCAACAACGCGTTAGCGCTGATGGTAGGTATTTATGTAGGCGGCGTTTACGGCGGTTCACGTACCGCGATCCTACTTAATATCCCTGGGGCCCCCTCAGCCGTTACCACTGCATTTGATGGCTATCCGCTAGCCCAGAAAGGTGAAGCGGGTAAGGCGATAGGTCTTAGCACGGTAATGTCGGTCATCGGCGGCCTGATTGGTGTCGCGGTGCTGGCTGCCACAGCCCCCCACCTTGCTGATCTTGCGTTACAGTTTGCGCCCCGTGACTACTTCTTAATCGCCGTTATGGGCTTGCTGTTAGTCAGTTCACTGTCAGGGAAGTCGCTGGCACGCGGCATTTTCTCTGTTGCCCTTGGTGCCACCATCGGGCTGGTTGGTATGGACATGGTAACGGCTCAACCACGCCTAACCATGGGCAGTATGGAACTACTGGGCGGCATTCATTATGTAGTGGTCATGATCGGCCTATTCGGTGTAGCGGAAGCATTTTATCAACTACACAACATGGCCAAAGTGCCGGTGAAACAGAACGTCGATAAGATCATTCCTCCTCTTAATATGGTGCTCAAGTTTTTACCGCTCTCTTTACGTACCTCTATTATTGGCGTGGTAGTTGGTGCGCTCCCAGGGACAGGGGGAGATATTGCCTCGCTATTTGCCTATGATCACGCCAAACGCACGGTCAAAAACCCTGAAGTTCCTTTTGGAGAAGGCGCTTATGAAGGGTTGGTAGCGCCAGAAACTGCCAATAACGCCGCAGTAGGGGGCGCCTACGTGCCCATGCTAACGCTTGGTATGCCGGGTGATGCAGTTACCGCAGTGATGATTGGCGCACTGGTCATCCACGGTTTGAACCCCGGCCCCATGCTGATGATTGAAACGCCTTATATCTTTTGGTTTACCGTTGGTAATTTGGCCTTGGCTAATATTTTCCTACTGGTTTTTGGGCTGACCGGTATTAAGTTGTTTACCAAGATAGTTGAAGTGCCTAAGGCCATCATGATTCCGCTGATATTAGTGCTGTGTGTGGTAGGCACCTACTCACTCAACAGCAGCATGACGGAAGTCTACTGGATGCTTGGCTTTGGTATTTTAGGCTACTGGCTGAAGATGTTCGGCTTCCAGATGGGGCCCATTATTCTGGGTGTTATTCTAGGTCCCTTACTGGACGAGTCTTATCGCCAAGCCATGTCATCGGTCGGAAACAGCAGCGGTGATTTCTTACTTGGCTTAGTCACTAATCCTCTTTCGCTGGTGCTGACGTCGGTCATTGTGTTGGTCTTACTGGGTAATAGCCCGCTAAAAGGATGGCTATTTACACGTTTTAAACGCGATTAACGCTCTTACAACGGCACACTTTCATAGGAAAATGTGCCGTTATTTTTGTTTGATCATGTCAACTTAGGCAGTGGAGCAGTGGCGTGAGTGATGACGAAACAATTCCCCCCTACGTGTTGGTATTCGATTTCGATGGCGTTGTCCTCGACTCGGCTACGCTAAAGCGCCAAGCCTTTGCGGATCTTTATAGCAATGCGTCTGACGCTCAGTACCGCGCCGTCGTGGCCTATCTTAGCCGACGCGGTGGCCAGCCTAGGGAAGTCAAGTTTCGTCATATTGAAGAACATATTCTTGGCCGCCCACCAAATGAAGCGCGTATCCAAGAACTCTGCCAACAGTTTAAAGCCAGCGTGCAAGAGCGCTTACTATCCGCACCGCCCATCGCGGGCGCTTTAGAGTTTTTAACCCACTGGCAACACCAGCGTTCGCTATATTTGTTATCCGCTACGCCAGAGCACGAGTTAACGGCCATTGTCGAGCAGCGCCAGCTCACCCCCTACTTTCATGAAGTGATTGGTGCCCCGCCTGACAAAGCGACGGGGCTACGCAACTTATTGAATCGCCACCATCTCGCAGCAAAAACCACCGTTATGATTGGTGACTCGTACAATGACTACCGTGCTGCACGCTCTAACGGCACCCATTTCATAGGCGTGACCGCTAATCCAGCCCAATCTCCATTTCCAAACGATGTGGTCACCATTAACGACCTGCGCACATTGGCTCAAGCACTCAACCTTTTATAATTTTTTGATGCCCTGCGTGGCGACTTCCCCCCTCGCGAAGCCGCGCATATATGTTCGCTATTCGAACAATATGTTATATTGTGGTTCTAAATTTACGCATATTTCGATGAGTGGACGCCGATGGAAGAACAACTCCAAGACGAAATGTTAACCCCCGATGACCGCGACTTCGTGACTGCGCTGGCCAGTGGCCTGGAAGTCATTTTAGCGTTTAACGAAAGCCATCCACGCATGACGCTAAGTGAAGTGGCAGCGCGCACCGGTATGAACCGTGCCAAGGCACGACGATTTTTGCTGACGCTACATGCGCTGGGCTATGTGCGCAAACAGCAACGCTACTTTGAGCTTGCGCCGCGTGTGCTTCAGCTGGGTTATGCCTTTTTATCCGCAAATAATTACCGCAGCGCTATTCAGCAGTATTTAGAGGAGATCACCAATGAGTGCGGTGAATCCTCCTCGTTAGGCGTGCTGGATGGCGACGAGGTCATCTACGTCGCCCGCTCCGCTGCGCCTCATCGACTGATGGCAATTACGCTATCCATTGGTACCCGCTTGCCTGCGGCGCACACGTCGATGGGGCGAGTGCTCCTCGCCCAGCTGCCCGAAGCCGACCTGGATGCCTATCTCGAACGCCTGACGTTAGAGCGCTATACAGATAAAACCTACACGACGAAAAGCGAGCTTAAAAAATGTATTCATAAGGCGCGCCAGCAAGGCTATGCCATTGCCGATCAGGAGCTCGACTCGGGGCTGCGCTCATTGGCGGTGCCAGCCTTTGATGCTAACGGTAAGCTGTTAGGTGCCATTAATATCAGTACCAACGCCTCGCGGATCGATTTAGATACGCTGCTGAAACAGTATTTACCTTTACTGCAATCAAAAGCCCGACTTATTCGTACCACCATTAGCTGCTAACCTACCCGTTGCGCCAGCAAGCATCTGTTCAACCAATGCTTGCTGGCACTCGCGTAATTGCTTAATTTGGCCATGTTCAAAGGGCAGCCCTGTCAGGGTCGTCATAATCCCACGCTTCCCCACCTTGGGACATATAATGGCGACATACATAGACAGTGTAAAAGCCACCGATAGCGCTTAGTAGAAAGCCCATTGAAGCTGTTACATTAGCACTTGTTCTTGTAGACGCAGGCATGGCATTCATGACACTTCCACTCTATTTAGGCTTGCCCATGTGGGCCAATCAAGACTGGCTCGGCAGCCTTTACCCACGCCATGCTAAAACGGAGCTGTTAAAGGATTACGCAGCGGTCTTTTCCAGCGTTGAGGGCAATACCACCTTTTATAGCGGTATCCCTAAGCCGGAAACGGTTAACGCTTGGGCGCGCCAAGCACCGCCCCACTTCCGCTTCTGTTTTAAATTGCCTGCCAGCGTGACTCATGATCAACGATTAACTCACCTAGAGGATGCCTGGGCTTTTTTAGCGGCCCTTGAGCCGCTTCACGATCGCCTCGGCCCCACCATGGTTCAGCTGCCGCGGGATTTTGGCCCCCAAGAGCTTCCCCAGCTTGAAGCGCTGCTCAAAGCTTGGCCTACCCATTTGCCCTGTGCAGTAGAAGTGCGCCACCCCGAGTTTTTCCACAAAGGGGCCGCTGAAATAGCCCTTAACCGCCTGTTGATAACTTACAGTGCTAACCGCGTCATGTTGGATGTACGCCCAGTATTCTCAACCCCGGCCAATGGTCATATGGGCCTAGCTCATGCCCAGCAAGAAAAGCCGAAACTCCCACTACACGTGCTCTCCACGGCAAATTTTCCTGTCATTCGTTTCATAGGACATATTGACAAATCAATCAATAGCGACTATTTCACAGCCTGGAAAAATCGCCTAAAGCTGTGGATAAAACAGGGGAAAACCCCTTTCTTATTTGTGCATACTGCGGATAACCGTGAGTCTCCTCACATGGCTCGTTTACTCTACAACGCGTTAGGTGAAGTGACGCCACTCCCCCCACTTAGCCCCTTCGCGGGTGAAAAGCAAAGCCAACTGTTTTAGTCCGCCTTTTTAGCTGAGCTAACTGGCATGCATCCTTTCGATCAGATAAATTGCGCTTACTTTCAGAAAAAGACGCCGACAATGGCTCATTTTTCTGAAAACGGTGTATCACGCCGATGAAAACTCATTACAACTGATTAAATGAAAGGTGATTCATGGCTAAACTTGCACATGCACAATGGTCATCAAAGATGACGTTTGTGCTGGCTGCCGCTGGCTCGGCAGTTGGTCTTGGGAATATTTGGCGCTTTTCTTATATGGTGGGCGACAGCGGCGGTGCCGCATTCGTACTGGTCTACTTAGCGTGTGTGGCGCTGGTGGGCTTACCCATATTGGTAGCGGAGTGGATGATTGGCCGTCGCGGCCAGAAAAACCCTATCAACACCATGGCAGAGCTGGCCGCTAACCACGGCAAATCCCCAGCCTGGGCGCTCGTAGGTATTAGCGGGGTCTTGGCCGCCTTTTTAATCCTATCGTTTTATAGCGTCATCGGCGGCTGGTCGCTGAACTACACGTTAAGCTCGGTCATTGGCACGTTTAACGGCCAGGATGCGGATAGCATTGGCGAGCTGTTTGGAGGAATGTTGGAGAGCCCTGCCACGCTGCTGCTATGGCACACTGCGTTCATGGTGCTTGTGGTGGGCATCGTGGCGCGCGGAGTAACGAAAGGCCTTGAGAGCGCTGCTCGCCTCATGATGCCTGCGCTAATCGTGCTGATGCTGGTACTGGTCGGCTATGGCGTAGCCAGCGGATATTTCGGTGAGGCGCTGGCCTTTATGTTCCGCCCGGATTGGAGCGCCCTGACTGGTGGCGTCGTGCTGGCGGCCATGGGCCAAGCCTTCTTCACCCTGTCGCTGGGTATGGGCATCATGATGGCCTACGGCTCTTACCTGGGTGAAGACGTTAACCTGATCAGCACCGCGCGTACGGTGATCATTTTGGACACTGCCATTGCCCTGCTTGCGGGCCTGGCGATCTTCCCGATTGTCTTTGCCAACGGTTTGAGCGCGGGCGAAGGGCCTGGGTTGATCTTTGTCACGCTACCGCTGGCGTTTGGCAATATGGCAGGGGGTACGATTCTGGGGCTGATGTTTTTCCTGCTGCTTACCTTTGCTGCACTGACGTCCGCCATTTCTCTCCTGGAACCCGTCGTGGAAACGCTGGAAGAGCGCACGTCTCTGAGCCGCATTGGGTCTACGCTGGCGAGCGGTATCGCTGTGTGGCTGCTAGGTGTGGCAGCACTGCTGTCGTTCAACGTATGGTCAGAGGTACTGTTCTTCGGCCTCAATATTTTTGACCTGTTGGATACCTTTACCAGCAAGATCCTGCTGCCGCTGACAGGCTTAGGTGCCATCGTCTTTGTGGGATGGTGTTTGAAGCGCGAAAGTACAGAGGCTGAGCTGGGACTCTCAGCCACCGGCGTGAACGTGTGGAACATTCTCGCGCGCTATGTAGCGCCGGCTGGCGTTATCGTCGTCTTTGTTGCAGGGCTAATCTAAGCCTGCTGACGTTAAGGCCCAACCACCACAGCCCTGCTTATTTAGGCAGGGCGTTAACTCAGTGCAGTTCGCTCTCTTGCCGATCATCATCCGGCAAGGGGGCAATATCCCGCGATAACTTCTGAAACTCTCTATGAAGCTCAATACCACGCCGTGCCCTTAAACTACGCTGGGCAGCGCTGCGTTGGCGTTGTTCATGCTCATCGACTTGCATGCTCATGAAGATGTCGAGCAATTCGCTTTTTACCGAGGTGATTCGTTCGACGTTTCTCATAATCGACGTTCCTCCAGGTGAATATGCCTCCGTCCACCTGCATCTGTGACGACTGTTATGATGCAGTGCGGCACTTCACTTATTACTATAACCTACTTGACAAAATGATGACCAATCTTAAAAAAACTGCCTAGCGACCTTTAAACCCGGTCGAAACGCGGCCTAATAGTTAGTGGCCCTAGCCACTCATTGATGCATACTGTGGTTATCAGCACAAAAGCAATACACAAAAAGTAATACACAAAAGCGATAAGTAGCACAACAATAGACAGATAAGAAGAAACGGTCGTTTTAAACAACCGTATTTTGGCGTACTGTTGAATACCTGTTGGTAGAGCACCCAAGGAGCTGAACGTGAGTCGCGCCCTGTTCGATGAAATGAGACGCCGCATGGAGCACTTTCGACGCTCCGAGCAAAAGGTGGCGCGGTATGTACTGCGCAATCCCGACGAGGTCATCCACATGCGGATTGTGGATTTGGCCACTGAAGCCAAGGTCAGCGAACCTACCGTGGTGCGCTTTTGCCGTGCGTTAGGCTGCAACGGCTTTCAGGATTTTAAACTTCAGCTGGCACAAATGCTGGCCAGCGGCAGTCAGTTTGCACAATTCTCAATGAACGATAGTGACTCGGTCGCTGAGTTTTCTCATAGCATTTTTGACTCCACCGTGGGCACGCTGCTGTCGGTACGTGATCGGCTCGACAACGATGCTCTGGGCCGTGCAGTTAACGCCCTGGCGATGGCGAATCGCGTTGAGTTTTACGGTTTTGGTGCCTCAGGCGCGGTAGCCTTTGATGCCCAGCACAAGTTTTTCCGGCTACAAATCTCCACTTCTGCCTACGCCGACCCGCATATGCAGAATATGTCGGCAGTGACCCTGAACGATGGCGACGTCGTCGTGGCGATTTCACAAACTGGCCGTACCAAAGCGCTGGTCGCCAGTGTCCGTTTAGCCCGAGAAGCGGGTGCGACGGTGATTGGCCTGTGCCCAAGTGGCTCACCGCTGGCCGAAGAGGTCAGCTTGCCGCTGTATATCGATGTTCACGAAGACACCGAGATCTATACGCCGCTTAGCTCGCGTATTGCCCACTTGGTGCTCATCGACGTACTCGCCGTAGGCGTCGCCAAAACCCGCGGCCCGAAACTCGCCGAACAGCTTAAAGCGGTTAAAAAGAGCCTTAATACGCTGCGTTTTCCTGAAGAGTAATTAGCTTCTTAGCGCTGCCATAGCTATAAGCCTCGGTGCCGAGGACAGGCTTACGCGAGGGCGCTGTAAACCCGTCCTTGGGCGCTACTTTTGCCATCCATGGCAAAAGACCCTCGCTTCAGCCTGCCCCCGTCCCCTATTAGAAAGTTTTTAAAGGTAGCAGTTGCGAATAACTACAATCACTGCACCTGTATACACAGCCAGTTCGCTGGCTGTGCTAGACTAGCCGCCTATTTTTTGATCCGGCAGCGGCTTATATGGACGACGTCACGGCGATTCTCGATCAGCTCAACTCCGCTCAGCGCGAAGCAGTGAGCGCCCCTCAAGGTAATCTGTTGGTGCTCGCAGGTGCTGGCTCCGGTAAAACCCGTGTACTGGTCCACCGCATCGCCTGGCTGATGCAGGCTGAAGGGCTCTCTCCCTATGCGCTGCTGGCAGTCACCTTTACCAATAAAGCCTCCAAAGAGATGCGTACCCGCCTTGAGGCACTGCTAAGCATCTCAATGCGCCATGTCTGGGTGGGCACTTTTCACTCTATCGCCCACCGCCTGCTGCGCACCCACTGGCAGGATGCAAGGCTCCCCCAGCACTTCCAGATTATCGACTCCGACGATCAGCTAAGACTGGTTAAACGGCTGCTGAAAGATTACACCATCGACGCCGAACGCTATCCGCCCCGCCAGGTACAACACTTTATCTCCGGCTGCAAAGAGGAGGGGCTACGCCCGCACCAGGTCAATGTGGACGGCGATGTCTATATGGGCCAAATGGTCGAGCTTTACGAGCGCTACCAGTTGACCTGTGAGCGCGGCGGCCTGGTCGATTTCGGTGAGCTGCTGCTGAGAAGTTT